>DATGKJ010000218.1:0-21869 GCA_035294685.1 Terriglobia bacterium
TATGAGGACACAAAAGAGTCGCAGATCATGAAGCCCTACGCGCCGCTGGGGATTCTCTATTTGACCTCGCATCTGCGCGCGAAGGGCTTTGACGTGGAGGTCTTTGACTCCACTTTTTCCTCGCGCGAAGACCTCTTCAAAATCCTTCGCAACCATTCTCCTTCTGTCCTGGGCGTGTACGCCAACCTGATGACGAGGCGCAATGCCGTTGCGATTCTTCAAGCAGCCAAGGAAGCTGGCTGGAAAACAATTGTTGGCGGCCCGGAGCCCGCAAACTATGTAGAAGAGTATCTCGATGCGGGCGCCGACGTCGTTGTCATTGGGGAAGCCGAGAAGACTTTGGAAGAGCTCCTGCCCGCCCTGAAGGGAGGCGGGCTTGCATCTCTGGCTGGTGTGGACGGGATTGCCTTCCTCGGGGAAAAAGGGAAAGTGGAAAGAACGCGGCCCCGAGCTTTGATCCCCAATCTCGATGGGCAGCCGTGGCCTAGCCGCGAATCGATCTCCATCCAGAAATACATCGACACATGGCGAGCGCGGCACGGAGTGGGTTCCGTCTCCGTCATTACAGCAAGGGGATGTCCCTATCGCTGCCGCTGGTGCAGTCATTCAGTGTATGGGAACACGCACCGGCGCCGCAAGCCGGCTGCTGTGGTGGATGAGATCGAATGGATCATGGGCCGTTATTCGCCGGACATGATTTGGATCGCCGATGATGTTTTTACAATTCATCACGGCTGGCTCTTTCAATTTGCCAGCGAAATGAAGCGACGCAATCTGAAAGTGCCTTTTGAATGCATTTCCCGGGCGGACCGGATTAACCCGCAAGCGGCGGATGCGCTTGCTGAACTTGGGTGCTTCCGCATCTGGATTGGCTCGGAAAGCGGATCACAAAGCGTCCTCGATTCCATGGAGCGTGGCGTGACCGTCGAACAGGTCCAGGCGGCTGTCCAACTCTGCAAGTCACGCGGGATTCAGACCGGCATGTTCCTGATGTGGGGATATGAAGGCGAAGATCTCGAAGACATCGAAGCGACGGTAGACCACGTCAAACGCGCTGATCCTGACATTTTTCTGACCACGGTGGCTTACCCGATCAAAGGAACTCCTTACTTTAAGCAGGTAATCGATCGGCTTCTTCCTCCTACGTCATGGCGGGAGAGCTCGGACCGCGACATTCAAATTCGCGGCCGGCACTCCCGCCGTTTTTATCAGTATGCCGACCAACTCCTTCGGTCGGAAGTGGAATTGCAGCGGCTGCTGGTCAGGGCAGACTCGCATGGGTCCCGCCAGGAAATTGAATCGTTGATTGCGCAGGCTCGCGAGGGGCTGCGCCTCTCTTATTCAGAAGTCGAGGCATGAATCGAAATGAATGCCCCTTCGTCATTTCAAGCGGCGACGCCTTTCGATTCGATTGCTGAATCGTATGATAGAACCTTTACGGAATCCTTCGTGGGTAGATCACAGAGAAATCTTGTCTGGAGAGAAATGGATCAGGTGTTCCGACCGGGCCAACGTGTTCTGGAAATCAACTGTGGGACAGGCGTCGATGCCGCGCACCTTGCGCAGAGAGGCGCGCGGGTTTTCGCGTGTGACGCTTCTTCGGCCATGATCCGCGTTGCGCGTCAACGAGCCGCGAGCATGGGACTCGGAGAGCGCATCGAATTCCACACCATGCCGACGGAGGAGATCCAAAAACTTTCTAAAATGCCTCCGTTTGATGGCCTGCTGTCGAACTTCGCCGGTCTGAACTGCGTGCTGAATCTGGAATCTGTCGTTCAAGGCCTAGCTCATATTCTGAAGCCCGGAGCCTATGCCTTGTTCTGCATCTTTGGAAAATATTGCGCCTGGGAGATGCTTTGGAATGCAGGGCGCGGGGATTTGCGAAAGGCCTTTCGGCGGTTGAGAAACGCCACGGAAATCTACAGTATCGACGGCCAGCGGCTCCACGTCAATTACTGGTCGATCGGTCAACTTCAGCGTGCTTTTTCGCGTTATTTTCGCCTCAAGCGCCAGATCGGGCTGGGAATCGTGGTGCCGCCCTCCTATCTTGAATCCTTGACCACACGATTTCCTGCGATCTTCCGTGCAGCAGCGAAAGTTGACCGCAGCATTTCCAGTTTTCCCGTCTTTCGCAGCCTTGCTGATCACGCGTTACTCATATTCGAAAGATCATAACCATGGGCACTCTTCTTCAAACTTCAACCCAGGCCGCGTCGGAAGCCATAACCGCCTCCCAGGCTCAGCCGCGCTCGCTCCTCCTGCGATGCCCCGCATGCGCGCATTCGATGGGCGCGCTCGTCCCACTCCCGACAAGACCAGGGCCCCAGTGTCTTGCGTGCGGTTTCGTATTGAAAACCGAGCAGGGCATCTGGAAGGCCCTTGCTCCATGCCGCGAGGAGCGCTTCCGCCAATTCGTCGCCGAGTATCAAACGATCCGGCAGAGCGAAGGACGGGGCTCGCCTGGAGGGCGCTACTACCTTGCCTTGCCATTCAAAGACGTCACCGGAAGAAACTCCTGGCAGTGGAAACTTCGCGCGCGGAGCTTTCGCTACCTGCAACGAGAGATTCTTCCTCAAATAGAAAAACACCACAAAGACGGACTCGGCATTCTCGACGTGGGAGCGGGAAATTGCTGGCTGAGCTACCGCCTGGCTTTACGCGGCTATCAGCCCGTGGCCATCGATCTGCGAACCGATGAACTCGACGGATTAGGGGCTGCCCGCCACTATCTGCGTTTTCTTTCGCAGCCTTTCCCGCGATTCTGGGCCGAGATGGATCGGCTTCCATTCGCTGAGGCACAATTCGATCTAGTGATCTTCAACGCTTCGTTTCATTATTCCGAAGACTATCGAACCACTTTAGGTGAAGCGCTGCGCTGCCTGCGGCGACCCGGCCATATCCTGGTTGTTGATTCGCCTTTCTACAGCAGGGAAGAAAGCGGCCGCGCAATGGCGGCGGAGCGTCGCAAGGCATACGTTGAAAAATATGGCTTTGCTTCAGACAGTATCGCAAGCCGTGAATTCCTTACTCGGGAAATTCTGGAGCAATTGACCCGCGCATACGGCGTCCAGTGGCGGCTGCGTAAGCCCTGGTATGGTGTGCGCTGGGCGCTGCGCCCGCTTCGGGCGCGGCTTACGCGCCGGCGCGAACCGGCGAAGTTTTATATCGTCTGGGGCACGTGGCAATAACGTGATCATTCTCTACCACCCTAAATCCACGAAACCACGCAGCAGGCGGTTTCCGCTCGCGGCGCTCGCGCTGGCGGCGATGATTGAAGGCCGCGAAGAATATTGCATTGTGGATGGGAACGTGGACACAAATCCGCTCGGGACCATTCAGCAGTTGATTGAAACCCATGCGACGGAATTGCTGGCGGTTTCCGTGATGCCCGGGCCGCAAATGGTCGCCGCCATGGAAACATGCTGTGCGATTCGCGCAAATTATCCGCATATCCCAATTGTCTGGGGTGGCTATTTCCCCTCCATCTACACAGATACCGTATTAAACGCCTCCTATGTTGATTTCGCTGTTCGAGGGCAGGGCGAAGAAACGTTTGTTGAGTTGATCAGCGCATTGCGCAGCGAGCGCCCGTTGAATTCGATCCCCGGGCTCTCGTTCAAAGAGAAAGATGGAAGGCATCAGCATAACAATCACCGCCCTCTGAAGAGTCCCGATTGTTTTCCCTGGCCTCCTTTTCATCGACTGCCGGCAAAGAAATATATCCTTCCCACTTTTCTTGGGAAATACACGGCGGTCCATCAAGCCAGCGTGGGCTGCCCTTTTCGATGTAATTTCTGCGGGGTAATCTCCGCTTTGGGCAGCCAGGAAAAAATGGAATCGCCCACGCGCACCGAGGCTATCCTGCGCCACCTGGTGCAGCGCTACGGCGTCAATGCCATTCAGTTCTACGACAATAATTTCTTCCTTCGTGAGGACCACGCCCGAGAACTGGCTGAGAGGATCATGCCCTTGGGGCTCCGCTGGTGGTGTGAAGCGCGAATCGACATCCTCTTGAGGTATTCAGATGCAACGCTCGAAGCCCTGCGACGTTCCGGCTGCGCGATGATTTTTTTCGGCGCCGAATCAGGGTCCGACTGGGTTCTGAAGGAAATGAATAAGCAGCTTTCGACGGAACAAACCCTGCAACTTGCTCGTCGCATACGAGACTTTAATATTATTCCTGAGTTCTCCTTCGTGGTTGGCAATCCTCAAAATCCCGAGCTGGATACCCGCGAATGCTTACGGTTTATTCGGAAGGTCAAGAGGATCAATCCCCAGGCGGAGATCATTATCCAACATTATATTCCTGTCCCTCAGCGCAACCGCATGTATGGCGACGTTGAGGGAAAAGTACAGTTTCCTGACACGGTGGAAGAGTGGGCGACAGACCGCTGGCTGAATTTCACGATTCGTAAAGAGCCAGCCACGCCCTGGCTCAAGCCTTCCGTCAAGAAGTTAATTGATGATTTTGAATTGGTCGTTGCCTCACGCTGGCCGACCGCCCAGGATATCCGTCTTCCTTCCTGGGGACGCCGCCTCCTGAAGCTGCTGAGTTCCTGGCGCTATGCGCTCGGAATCTATCGCTGGCCGCTGGAGCTTGAGTGGGCCCAGTGGTTTGTTGAACTGCGAAAACCCAAGGTGGAAAGTTTGTGAATTTTACCCAGCGATCCAGCGTGATCAAACACAGGCGCGTGTCAGTGCGCGAGGGTTATGCTCTCTGGGCTGCAAGCTACGATCGCCGCCCCAATCCGCTGCTCGTTCTCGAAGAACGAGTGATGGAGTCGATGCTCCCGACCGTTGTCAATCGCCGCGTATTGGACGTTGCGTGCGGAACAGGACGCTGGATGAACAGGCTGGCTGCCTGCGGCGCCGCATCAGTTTTTGGCTTGGACTTCTCACTACAAATGCTGCATTGCGCTCTAGGGAAAACTTCTTTGCAGGGTCGGCTTTTGCAGGCGGACTGCCGGCAGATTCCGATCCTTTCAGGGACAATTGACCTGGCGCTGTGTTCCTTCGTCGCGGGATATCTGGAGGACCTGAAGAGCTTGATGAGGGAACTGTCGCGGATTGTGAGCCCTCAGGCCGAGATCTTCCTGAGCGACGTGCACCCTTCCTGTCACAGCCGCGGCTGGAAGCGTGCGTTTCGACATGAGAATCAGGTCCTGGAAATCGAGAACACGAGGCACTCCATCGCCGAGATAGTTCGCATCGGCGAGGCTTCGGGTCAGCGACTTGTTGGCCAGGCCGAACCCCATTGGGGCGAGCCTGAGCGACGCATTTTCCAAGCCGCCGGGAAAATTCGCCTTTATGAAGAGAGTTGCAATGATCCCGCCATCTTCATTCTCAAGTTTCGCCCATTCCGGACGCGATGAAAAAGAATGGGTGAGCCTATGAGTCAGATGCTCCTGGAAGCTCGCGCGCCCGCGATGCAGCGTTCCGTCACGCCACCGATGTGGCGGCTTACCGGAGCGCGCGTCGCAACGGGCGCGGCGACCGCCATCATCACCGATCTCGTGATTCTAAACGGGCGGATCCACCACGTTCCGGCAGGCGACCGCTTGGAGCGCGAAACAGGGCAACTGGGTTCCCCGCTCTCTGTTCAGGCGGTTGATTTGACGGGTTACCTGATTCTTCCGGGCCTCGTCAACGCTCACGATCATCTGGAATTCGGCCTGTTTCCGCGACTCGGCCGTGGCCCTTATCAGAATTTTCTGGAATGGGCTGCGGACATTTACTACCCCCACCGCTCGCCGGTGAAAGAACAGTTGTCGATTCCGAAATCTGTCAGGTTATGGTGGGGAGCGGTCAGAAACCTTTTGTGCGGAGTCACGACAGTCAGCCATCACAATCCTCAGATTCCCTGCGGCTTCCGGGCGGGCTTACCTGTTCGGGTCGTGACCCGATACACATGGGTTCATTCCCCAGCTTTGGGAAAGAATGTGACGGAAACGTTCTGCTCGACACCTGCGGATACGCCGTTCATCATTCATGCGGCAGAGGGTGTGGACGAACAAAGCCGCGCAGAGATTTTCTGGCTCGACCAAGTGGGAGCGCTTGATCCAAAGACTGTCATCGTCCACGGAGTGGGAATGGACCGCGCAGGTCACGAGCTTCTTGAGCGCCGTGGTTCTGCTCTGGTTTGGTGTCCCACATCGAATCAATTCCTTCTGGGTACGACGCTTAGCTTGGATTCTGTCCGGCAGCATCGCCGGATCGCCCTCGCTTCGGATTCAGCGCTCACCGCCGCAGGTGATCTGGTGGACGAAATCCGATTTGCGCGCGACCGCCTCCAGGCAACCGCAGAGGAGGCTTACGCGATGGTGACAAACCGGGCGGCCGATGTGTTGAGACTCGCGCGGGGAGAGGGAACTCTTGCAGAAGGCGCTGTGGCCGACCTTATTGTTATCGCCGATGACGGCGGCCGCCCGTGCGACTCTCTAAGCGCCATGACCCTGGGGAGGCTTGAACTGGTCATGGTGGGCGGAGAAATCAAGCTTCTATCGCCGTCGCTAGCTCGCCGCCGGTTCAACGAAGTCTCGGCGAACCTTGAGCGATTACAGATCGATGGCCTGGATCGGCTGGTCGCGGCGCCAGTAAGAAATCTTCTCAACGCCGCTCGGAAACATCTTGGAAAAGAAATCCACCTTGCGGGTAAGAGAGTCGGAGTATGAGCGCTTACGCCAACGCCCAAAATGCTATCGACGCCGGGTTATTGGGCGGCAGAGACCGCATCGCATCGCTACCCGTATTGGTCATCATGCCTCACAACCGGTGCAATTGCCGGTGCATGATGTGCGACATATGGAAAGTCAAGCAGGTGCGGGAGCTGACGACAGAAGACCTCAAGCCTCATCTGAACTCGGTGCGCGAACTTGGCGTAAAGTGGGTGGTATTTTCCGGGGGCGAGCCATTGTTGCATACCCATTTGTCGGAGCTGTCATCTCTTTTTCGCCATGAAGGGATTCGCGTCACGCTGCTCACCGCCGGCCTGCTTCTGGAAAGACGCGCGAAGATAATTGCGGCGAACTTTGATGACGTGATTGTGTCACTGGATGGTCCGATGGAAATTCACGATCAGATCCGCGGCGTGCCAGGAGCGTTCCAGAGGCTGGCGAAAGGAATTTCTGCTTTGCGGGCGCAGCGCGCTGAAATTCCGGCACATGCCCGTTGCACAGTCCAGAAAGAGAATTTCTGCCGCCTTCGAGATGCCGTACGGACGGCCCATTTAATGGCTTTGAACTCGATTTCATTCCTTGCTGCCGACTTATCCTCCGCAGCCTTCAATCGCACCCAAGGTTGGCCTGAAGAGCGCCTTTCCAAGGTGGCGCTCAACGGCCGTGAAGTGGAACAGCTTGCTGATGAAGTGGAAGCCTTAATCCATGAAAACCAGAGGGATATCGAGGAAGGATTTATCGCAGAAAATCCATCTAAACTGCGGCGAATCGCGCTTCATTTTCGCGCTCAACTCGGGCAGTGCTCTCCTGTTTCGCCGTCCTGCAACGCACCCTGGGTCTCAGCAGTGATCGATGCGGATGGCAGCCTGCTTCCATGTTTCTTTCATCAGCCCATCGGGAACATCCACAGCGGATCACTCATAAATGTTCTCAACAGCGAGCGGGCCATCAATTTCCGCCGCCATTTAGAGATCTCTGCAAACCCAGTCTGCCAGCGATGCGTCTGTTCGTTGCATCTCGCTTCCTCGCGCACCGATATCGACCGTTTATGATTTAGCTTCCTCGAGGATTAAAAGCCAGCCCTCCCAGGTTCAATGGGTATCTCCTACGACGGTGAAAAGGATGCTCCTTCTTGGAAACCCTCGATGGGAGAAGCGGAAAGTCTTGCATTTTCTGGGTTCATTCCCAATGCGCTCCAATCAGCTGTACATATGGAACGCAGGGAGATGAGCAAAAGAATTAGAAAAGGAATCAGAAATTTCCCCAGAATGTTTTCCGACCGGTTTAAATAATTCGATCTCCTTAGCAGTTCCATTGACTTAACCCCCCTTATTCAAATCTACCCGAATTCGTAAGTGCGCATTGAATACCGTCTGTATACATCGGCAAGAATTTGGCATGTCAAGTAAAAAATCTTGTATTGCAAAATCAGGTTGCGGATTGTGAAATTTCGATATGCGAGGTTTTCAGTGAAAAAGATTGGAGGTAGCGAAATGCGGACTAGCCGCGAGGCGCAATTTGTTCGATCAGGCCCTGACCTTCCTCGATGGTCAGGAAATGGTTAACCGGAGGGTTCCGCACCATTTCAATTCTTCCGCTTGGCCAATGGACCTCAAGCAAGTCCACCGAGCGGCATTCTCCCAATCCGTAGTGCAATCGTAAATCGCTCGCGGAAAGATAGCTGCCTCCGCTGCGCACTTCATCCCATTGCACGAGATTCCCAGCCACCGCTTTCACTCTGGCCCCGATAGCGTCACGATTCATTCCTCTGCCGCGCAGTTTTAGAGTGACCCAGTTATTTAAATTGTCCCCATCGTTGCGCAGGAGGGTTGGGCTGCCATCCAGGTTCTCGACCACGACGTCGATATCGCCATCATTATCGATGTCACCGAAGGCGGCGCCACGGCTGACCCTGGGCACTGTGAGAGCGTCTCCGCATTCCGCCGCCATTTCTGAAAAAGTGCCATCACGCTCGTTGTGGAACAGCAACATTCGCTGAGCATATTTTGTGTCGAGGTTCGTCTGATCCACTTGCGGATATACGTGGCCATTCACAACCAGCAGGTCGGGCCAGCCGTCGTTGTCGTAGTCGAAGAAGGCTGTGCCCCAAGAGACAAAGGGCCCCATATACCGGGTAATGCCAGCCTGAAGTGAAACGTCGGTAAAGAACAGTGGAGAATCGTGGCGGTAGAGCGTGTCATATTGGTCAACGAAGTTCGTAACGAAAAGGGCGGGAAGGCCCGTGTGCAGGTAGTCTCCTATTCCGATGCCCATCGATCCCTGCTCCTGGCCGTCTCCTCCCAGCGCTACGCCCGCTACAAGACCGATTTCAGAAAACGTTCCGTCGCGGTTGTTACGATAAAGGAAGTTGGGCCCCGCGTCATTCGCCACATACAGATCGGGCCAGCCATCTTGATCAATATCCGTCCACGCAACTCCCAAGCCGTAGCGGCCCGATGGGTCTGAAACGCCGGCTTTCACCGAGACGTTTGTGAACGTTCCGTCGCCGTTGTTATGGAACAGCGAATCACCCGCTCCCGGCAGGCCCTGAGGTCCGCACTGCACCGGAATTCCGTGGTATTGACAGAACTTGCCTTCTCCGAATCTTGGAAGGTCGGATAACTTGAAGTCAACGTAGTTTGCCACAAAGAGGTCCAACGCGCCATCGCGGTCATAATCGCCGAAGGCTGCGCCCGTCGACCAGCGAGGATCGTTCACTCCGGCTTTCGCGGTCACATCGGTGAACGTCCCGTCGCCATTGTTGTGATAGAGACGGTTGGAGCCGAGGCAGGTGACGTAAAGGTCCTGGTATCCATCCCCGTCGAAATCCGCCGCCGTCACGCCCATGGCCCACCCGGGGTACGCGAGCCCCGAGCCTTCCGTGACATCGGTAAAAGTTCCGTCACCGTTGTTGTGATAGAGCGCGCTCGGAGAGCTCTCAGGATTTCCGGCCGTGCTTACAGTCAGCGCATCCGTGAAATAGATGTCAAGGTAACCGTCATTATCGTAATCGAACAGCGCCACGCCGCCGCTCATGGACTCCACGATGTATCTTTTCTCGGGGGCAGAGTTATGTCGAAACTTAATGCCAGCAGTCTCGGTGATGTCCGTGAAATGAACCAGCGAATGGGATTTCCGCTTGCCGCCCGAAACGATCTGATACGGAAATCCCGCCCCGAGTAACCCCGAGAGATTCCTCAGAAACCGGCGGCGTGACGTGCGCTGCGACATTTTTGGCGCCATCCAGGGCGAAATGGGTTTGTTGACATCTGCTCCGTTTCACAAGCTCAGTCGGATTGTGTCGCCGCTATTGCAGCTTTCCCTGCATTCGCCCACAGACTGTGAGAGAATCTGGCTCGCGAGTGTGGATTTAAATGCCCGCATCATGATTTTCGATGCCTGTCAGAGCTTATGTCGTTCCATGGCGTGCTCGATGTGATCCCGCATGCTCTGCTCGGCCTGATCCGAGTGGCCGCTTTCGATGGCGTCCTGAATGGCCTGGTGCTCTTGCAGCGTGACCTCCACATTCCTATTTCCAGGCGTCATCAAACACCAAAACCTCTGGCTGTGCCGCATAACCTCGGAAATCAACTTGGGCAGCATGCGATTTCCGCTCGCTTCAGCGACACAAATGTGAAATTCCGAATCAAGTTTTCCGAACCTCCACACCGGGTCTTCCCCGCTCACAAGCCTGCTCAGATCGCTGAACTCGGTTTGAATCTTCTTGGCTCGCTCGATGGAAGGAAACCATCGGATTTCGAGTTGCGAAGCTGGCCGCGGTTGGCTCGAGCAATATCCGAATTTGAAACAAGTCTCGGAAGATTTCGAGCGAGACATCGGCTACCACGTAGCTTCGGTATGCCCCCTTTCGCAAAAACCCCTCGCTCGCAAGCCGCACCAGGGCTTCCCGAACGGGCGTGCGGCTAACTTCATATTGCTCCGCCAGCGTCTTCTCCGAAAGGATGGATCCGGAAACGATCGCTCCATTCGTCAGGTCTCGCATAAGCCTCTCATAAACGTCTCCGGAAAGAATCACGCGCGAGCGCGAAGAAGCCGTTATTTTGGAGGGCCGAACGCAAGCCGCCTGATCCTACCTATTTCAATCTGCTCCGTACATTGCCGAAAGCTTATTGAAATTGGCCAAGGCCGACTTTGCCTTGGCGGGACTGCCCAGCGAGGAGTAAATCTGAAAAAGATGGTAATAGGGACTCGCATCGGTGGGATCCAGTTCTGCGGCGCGTTTCCATTCTTGCGCCGCATCCATCTGGCGCCCGAGGGAGCCATAGACTTTCGCCAAGGTTTTGTGGCTCGCGGCTTCATCCTCGGCCAGCCGCGCGGCGTGGAGGGCATACGGGAGGGCCTTTGCCGCCTCATTCTCCAGGAGCCGTAGCCGCGCCATTCCTTCGTAGGGAAGCGCAGACTTCGCATTCTCTGCCTGGGCGAGCGCCATCGCCTTCCGGTAATTTTGCTCCGCCTTACCGAGCTGGCGCGCGATCTCATCACAGTAGCCTAAATAGTAGTACGAACGAAAGTATTGCGGATTTCGTTGAATTGCCTCCTTGAAGTAAAGGCCGGCCTGAGCAAAATCCTGCGCATCGACGGAAACGTAATACCGGCCCAGGTAGTAATAAGGCGCGAAATCGTCAGGCTTTTGCCGCAAAGCGCGTTTCATCGTCAGCTCAAATAAGCGGCGCTGGCGCGCTGCATAATATGCGACGGCGAGCAACTTCAGCACCGGCTCATTAGCGTTCAAAGCTTCAGCGCGGCGGAGCGCTCGAATCGCATTGTAGTTATCCCGGCGTTGTAAATCCAGGAATCCTTGCCAGAAATACCCCCTGAAATCCTGGGGACTTTTGCGCAACATCTCGTCAATTTCCTTCTGCATTTCATCCAGTTGCCGGGTTGCGAAGGCTTGCCGAATCTTGATGACAACAGGGTTCCGGTCGGCGTCGGCGGGCGGAAGCAATCCTCTTCCATCACCTTGAAGGCACATCAAAGAAGTGATACTTTGGCTTGGCAACCGCGCCGCGGCGAGCAAGAGAATCGCGATGAAACACACCCCGTGCAGCCGCCTTCTCGGCCAGCGAGGAAAACGCCCGGTTGGCAAAATTCTTGCCGGACTACTTTGGGCCGTGATCGCCTCTGGCCTCAACACCAGTTCGGGCCAAACCGCCGAACCCCAGGCAAACTCACCCGCCGAATTTGACGCATATCTCAACATTTTGGCCAAGACAACGCCGGAAGGAGTGATTTCCGCGACAGAAATGTTTGAGCGGAACTGGCCGCATTCAGAGCTTTGCGGAAAGGTCAACGAAATGGAAATGGAAGCCTTCCGTTCGCTGAATAATGCGACCGGCGCAATTCGGGCAGGCGCGAAGGCGCTCGCCGTCAATCCCGATAATCCTGCCGTGCTTGCCAGCCTTGCTTACATCCTGGCGGATTCTTTCTCCGACTCGCAACATCTCGCCCAGGCAGAACGCGATGCGCGGAAGGAGATCGAGATTTCAGAAAAGCTTCATATTCCAAGATGGATTCTGCCCAACGAATGGGACCGGAATCGATCCGCGATAGACTCGGAAGCACACGCCGCGCTGGGCTTGATCGCCTACAAGCAAGGCAATATCCGCAAAGCGATCCAGGAATTCGAAATGGCCATAAAAATGAACCCTTCGCCCGACCCCGCTCAGGATTATCGCCTTGGTGTGCTTTATCAAGCCGCCGGGAACAAGGTTAAGGCGATCCAGGAACTTCGCCTTGCGGCGAACTCAAAGGACACTGCCATTCGGATGCGGGCGCAACGGGAACTGAAAGCATTGCAGCATTAAAAGTGCGGAAAAGCCGACGCGATTGCCGCAGAGTTTCCTCCTCGGCTGGGTTTCTGCTTGTAAAATCCCGAGGCGGCGATTTTCACTTGCGCGTTGCCCCCCGTTCTATGAGGGCGGAATCAACTCATCGGTGACCCGGACGGCCTCAGGGCGATAGCCGCTGC
The DNA here is from genome assembly GCA_035294685.1 of Terriglobia bacterium. GTDB lineage: Bacteria > Acidobacteriota > Terriglobia > UBA7540 > UBA7540 > RH2-MAG17b. The sequence continues at coordinate 12,664 of DATGKJ010000218.1, forward strand.
GGGTACGGATGCGATACTTCTTCAGGTTTACCCCGACGAGTTTAACGGTAATCTTGCGCCAGCCGCGATTCGGATTGGGCTGCGGGTAGTAACTGAGGGAATAGAGGTGCGCCAGGTCATCCCGGATAGAAGCGAAGGCCTTCTGCTGGTCTTCCCAGTTCTTGGCGAAATAAGCTTTGCCGCCCGTTGCCGCGCTCATGCGTTCGAAAACCGCAGTTGAAACCGGATCGATCTTGGCTCTCTGCGTGCTGACCATATAAATGGGAATCCCTTCCGACTGCGCGAGTTCCAGGACGTCCTCCGGCGCCACCATGCTGGCGTTGTCGGGGCCGTTCGAAAAAACCACGATGACCTTTCTGCCCGTGAACTGGCCGGCATCCTCCAGAGTCAAAAGCAAACTGTCGTAAAGCGCGGCGTCATCTCCGGCCACAGTGGCTCGAACCCCGCGCAAGACCGCCATTCGGTCAGACGTGAGCAGGGCGCCGCGCGAAAAGTCGCGGCTATAGGAATAGAACGCCACCCGGTCTGAGCGGTCCAAAGATCGCACGAATTCGCCGATGGCATCCTGCGCGAAAACAAAGCCGCGATACATATAGTTGCTGGTATCGAAGAGGATAAAAACACTGCGGCCAACCCCCGAAGAGAGCCGCGCCGGGGAGGAAGTCACTAACTGGTCTTGATGCTGTTTGAGTGGCGCAAAATCCGTCGCTCTTCGCGGGGCCTGGTTCTCTTCTCCGAAAGTAGCGAGTTTTTCCCGAATTCCATCTTCATAAACCGTGAAATTCCACGGACGAAGGCCGCTAACGTAGTTCCCCTTCTTATCCATCACCGCCACATCCAACTGCACCAGATCCACCGTTCGGTGAAGGACGATGTGGCCCGATTCAAACTTCTGCGCTGGCGCCCAAACCACAGCGCCGAAGAATACGCTCAGAAAAAGAAACAGAACGATATTGTTTCGCTTCCCCATAGGTCACCTTTCCAACCATCCCGCCATTTCTATTCCTGCAGGATAGGCATTTCAAAAGTCTCATCACTTAAACCCTTCAAAGTCCCGAAGCCGCTCGCTTTTCCGGCGCGGAGGCCAGATGGCTATTACGAAATGCCTTGCCGGTCTCCCACAGCGCGCGAAGCAGCGCGGGCCGATCCTCCAGGTCGGTGGCAAATATCTTCGCCACCATATGGCGCGTCAGTTCGGGAATCAGGAGATTCAGCATGACGGGCTGATAACCCATCTCGTCTGCCAGACGGGCCCAATATAAATTATTGGATTCCCACGACTCGGCCAGAAGGCGACTGGAAAATCCCAGGAAAGTGGGAAAGGGTTTCACATCCAGCAACTCGCAGGCGTATGTGTCGGCAAGGGCCGGATGAGGCACCCCAAAATCCTCCGACAGGCGCGCCCAACTGACCTCATCGGGATAACGCTCGGAGAGCTTTTGCAACTCTTCCCCTGCCTTCCCCCACCGGGCAGCCTCGTCCGGAAACTTTCGCCTGAAATCGGCAGCCAAATAAAAAGTGTCGATCGGCGCCAACTGGGAGAGCGCTCCCTCCTGGCGTCCTGATTGGAGAGCCTGCTCGACCTGCTCATATTTTTGGGGGAGCATGCGCTCCGAAAGGATATCAATCACTTGCTGGCGCAGTTTTTCATGATTTGTCGCGGCTGCGACAAGCTCTTCTCCAAATTGCTGGTAAAGCGTGACGGCGTGAAGCTCATTCGGAGTCACCCGCCACCAGCGCGGCACAACGGAGTTCGTCAGAAGAGTTGGCACCAAATCTCCCCAGATCAGCGCCTGAACATTTTCCGGCACAATGAAGTCCTGTTCGACTTCTGCCAGCACATAAGGCAGGTCTGCCAGTGAGCCGACCAGATGAACGCCGCCGCCCGCTGTCCAGCCGCGGCCAAATATGATGGGGGTTTTCCATTCCTGGTCTCGCCCCGTGATCGCCTGCCCAGAAAAATCATGCGACCGGACGAAAAGTGTATCGTTATAAAGCACCTGAGCTCCCGGCGGTTGATAGTAAGCGTAATTCAGTCCTACTAACGTATCTCTCAGAAAAGGAACAAGCTGGCCGCGGGCCGTCTCCAGTTCCTTAGCGGAACGCGGCGACTTGATAACCTTGGCCAAATCCGTTGCCAGTTCGGACTGGATGTGGGAGTTGCTGTAAAGGCCATAGCTCCATTCCGCTCGCTCGCTGCCTGTGAACAGGGGCTTTGGCAATTGGAATTCCCGAAGCTCCCCGGCTAATTGGAGCATCCCCGGCGGCGCCGGCTTCCCCTGGGCCATTCGATTCAAGTCGTCCCCTAACGCGAACAACGTATCAAGTGAAACGAGCCGTTGCGCTTCAAGCGCTGAGCTGATTCGATAGGCCAGTTCCTGCTTTACTCTTTGGCCCTCCGGTGTAGTTTGATCCGGGCCGGCGAGCAAGCTAATAATTTCGTCCTCGGAGATGCGAGCCTTTACATCGGCAGCGCGTATCAATTCTCCGAGCGAGCTTCGAGCCGCGTCGAAAAGCTGGGCGGACGAGTGGACACGGCCAAAAGGATGGATGATGCGCTGCCAGGAGCGATTCCAATTCGCCGCTGGAATCTGACCTTGCCGAGCCAGGATTTCCCAAAGACCTACGTCGGCTTGAAAAATGCCCGAAGCGTCGGACCGCAACGTCAAATCGTGGATGTGGTCGATGGAGTTGGCGACATTCAAAAATCGCGCAATTGAGGAATCGTTCAAAGCGGCGAACTCAGAAAAGATAAGGTACTGATCGCCGAACTGTTGAAACTTCTCAGCCAGAAGGCGGACTGTTTTAGGACTCAAACCCGGCTGCGGCGCGCGGCGCCGATCGATCTCGGTGAGCATCAGGAAAAGTTGCAACGGATCGTTTTCCGAGTTCACCCGCGAAAAAGCAAACATAGCTGCCACGAGTTGGTCAGGATTTTTCCAGTCTCCCCCACTCCTGGCCCACATCCGGGCAATCTTGGACTTGCTCTTGCGCTGGCCGCGAAGCACTTCCGCCCACGCATCCAAGCTCCCGGGGATATGCGGCTGGCCCGAAGGCTCCAACTGAAGCCGGGTAACCAGAAGCAGAAGTCCCGGATTCGGCCGGAATACCGGCCTCGCAGGGCTGGGTGAAGGATTTTCTCCCCGCAGCGCTTTATAGAAAAGACGCAAACGATGGGGTTCCGTAAAATAGGTTTGGTGCGCCTCGTCAACCCGTGAGAGGGCGTCAAAATAAGCTGCCAGCCAGCCTTCGTCTTTCTCGAGTAAATGGGTGATGAACGCTTTCGGTGATTTGGGGCTGGCCCCAACCAAACTCTTCCAGGCAGGCTCCGCAGCGGTGCCGCCGGGTACGACCACTCGTCCGGATCGAATTCGAATATTGCTGCCATAGAAATCGAGGACGGCAGCATAGGGAATGAGTTTCTCAAGCCCGGGAGACTGCTCCAGGTACGTTCGGGTATTCGCGTCCATCCGGGCCAGCGCCCAGTAAAGCCGCGCCAGGCTGGGATTGTTCACCAGGGAATCAATCACATCGTTGGGCTCGCCCTTCTTGTTCCTCCCTTTTGTCCTCTCGCTAACTTTTAAGATCCAGTCGTTCGGATTGAACAGGACGGGCACCTGCGAGGTAGGAAAAGTGTAGACGAAAGGCTTGCCTCTCCGCAGCGCGTCCTCCAAATCTGTCAGCGGGAATCCAGAGTCAATCGTGAGAAAAGCTTTCTTGGGATCCTCCGTTTCGAGGGAAGTATCAGGCCCGCCGCACGCTTGCCGGAGTTTGTAGCCAAGAACCTTTAACAGGGGCTGCGCATCACTGCATGAGGAAACGCGGATGATGTGTTTCGGGCCCGCCAACGCCAGTAATTCTCTCGCGTGTTCCAGATATCCCTTCAAAAGGATCAGATATTCGGTGGGCTGTGGTGTCTTGCCATGCCAGCCGTAACCTTCCATCGTCACATTGCGGGCCAAGAGAGATAACACTTCGTTCGGGGAAATCTTCTGGCTGATGGCCGCCATGCGGAGGAAGGAACGCAGCGGACCTGGAATCGTAATGCCAACTGAGGATGTTGACGCGGTTTCTGCGGAAGGTTGCCCTGCGTCTGACATGCCTGGCGGATACGGTGTGGCGCCGGTCCTGGCGCTGCCAGGCAAGCAAGCATATACCAGCAGGAAAACCGCTAGAAGAACTGCCGGAAGGCGAAAGGGAGATTTCATGGCTAAAATTCCCTCCTTGAGCCTTAGATTTGGCTTCAAAGGCTGTCGGCTTCAGGAAAAAGAGCGAAATTCTCTACCTAGTTGACCTCAAGTCTTCGCTGGCTCTGGCCGAGAACCACAAACTGATTTTCGGTAGTCGCCGAAAGCCGAATGGCAGAAGCATACGCCAGTTGCGCTCGCTATTCAACGGGAATGATTGCAATAAATAGATGGGGACGAAAAGCGACTTTATTAGAAAAATTAATAGCTGAAAAACACATAGGAGCGGCCAGACGCCTGCATTCAGCAACCTTATTGGGCTTAAACCAAGCTGCTATAATCTCCATGCTAAGCTTTTTCCCTGTAGGAAAAGAGTAGTTCTACCAAATATAAAATCGCCGTCACCGGACGGAGGTCCAGGAAACTCCCTTCGCCAGCCTGCAAAGACGCGCAAACTCACATGTTGCTCTGGGAATGTAGCTTCCTCGGGGAAATACCATTCCCACCTCGCAATAAATTCTCAGGCCGCGGGTGGCAAACGTATGAATTCTAGGATTATGAGCGCGATGCCTCGATCGTAGGGCGATGCCGATATCGATTTCAATCAGCTTTTCGATGGCTTCTTCGTTTTCAAGCTCCATGGCGACTCTTGGCTTCAGACCCGCGTTCTCGAAGAGCCGCTCGCACGTCCGGCGGATGTGGCTGGTTCGGGGAAGCATAATGAGCGGATGCTGCGCGATCTCACGCAGCGTGGCGCGTTTTCGACGGGCGAGAGGATGCCCCTTGCCTACAGCCCAGAAAAACTCTTCCTTGTAAAGGATTTCATATCGCGTTCCGTGACTTCCCGGCGGAACGTCCGCAGGGTTAAAGACAATTCCGAGATCCAGCTTCCCGCTGGCGATGTCCTCAATCACGCCATCGGCTGTCCCCGTCATCAAATAGACTTCAACGCCGGGGAATTCCTGGCGGTAGCGCTGAAGGATCGGCGGGAGAAAAGAAACCAGGATGCTGCTCCCTGTCCCGATGCTCAGATGCCCCGATAATAATTGCGTCGTCTCCCCGATCTGTCGTTGAGCGCCAGAAATTTCGTTTTGGATTCTTCTTGCAAGATTCACGAGGATGCGGCCGGCTTCAGTAGGCTCAACGCGTCTGCCGATCCTGACGAGAGTCTCCTCCTGGATTTCCTCCTCCAGCAGCCTGACCTGCCGGTGGATGGCTGAGTGTGAAATATTCAAGGCTTTTCCCGCCTGAGTATAGCCTCCCGAATCAACGACGGCCAGCAGCATCGCAAGTTGTTGCAGTTCCACGCCGCACCTCGGTTGTCGAGTGTATAGAAATTAGACAGAATCTGTCAAATAATTCTAATTGACCTAAAGAATTTGGGAATCTACACTTCCTCTCCGTCTGGCATTTACGCCGCCAAAAAAGGCTTTGTAAGGAGGGTATGGCCATGATCCCCAATCTACGAAGGTGGTCTCTTCCAGCGGGAATCCCTGTATGGATCGTTCTGATTTGGTTTCTTGGATTCAGTCTCGGCAGCCCGACGATCCTGCAGGCGCAAGTATCAACCGGGGCCATCAACGGCACGGTTCACGATCAGTCCGGAGCCGTGGTGCCCAACGCCATGGTGACATTGGAAAATGTTGCGACCGGAGTGAAACGCACAACCCAGAGCAACGACACGGGCATTTATGCCTTTTTTGACGTTCATCCCGGAACATATACTCTCCAGGTTGTGAAGGAGGGTTTCACGAGCGCTACGGAAACCCATATTGTGGTTCAGGTCAATCAGACCGCCACCTACAACTTCACTCTTCAGGTCGGCTCGCCACAGCAGGCCGTCACCGTGCAGGCTGCAGCCGCCACCATTGAGACGTCAACATCCGAGCTTGGCACCGCCGTCACAACCCGCTCCGTGAACGATCTGCCTTTAAACGGAAGAAATTTTACGGAGCTTCTCAGCCTCACTCCGGGCGTGAGCCCGGTGAACGTGTCTCAAAGCAACGGATTTATGGCCAACCCGGTGGGAAGCTTTACCTTTCCTTCGGTGAACGGCCAGACCAACCGCAGCAACTTTTACTTTCTGGATGGCGTTAACAATCAGAATGATTATGCCAGCGCCTACGCCGTGGCTCCCGTCGTGGATGACATTCAGGAATTTAAGGTGCAGTCACACAACGACGAGGCTCGCTTTGGGGGAGCGCTCGGAGGCATCATTAATGTCGTAACCAAATCGGGGACTAATCAACTGCACGGCTCGGCCTGGGAATTTGTGAGAAATAACGCCTTTGACGCGCGAGATCCATTTTTCAGCAGTGTGACCCCCTTCAAGCAGAATCAATTCGGGGGCACGGTCGGTGGGCCGGTGCTGCTCCCTCATTACAATGGTCGAAATAGAACCTTCTTCTTTGGCAGCTATGAAGGTTTCCGTTCCGTCAGAACCAGCCAGAGTTTGTATCGCGTGCCCACGTCTGCCGAGCTGAGCGGCGATTTAAGCGATCTGAGTGTCCCCATTTACAACCCGTTCAGCACTCGTCCTGACCCTGCCAATCCCGGAAAACTGATTCGCGATGCTTTTGTGAATAACCAGATTCCAGCCAGCCTGATCAACCAGGGGATGATCACCTATGCGAAGGCCCTCTTTCCGGCTCCTATTCAAACTGGAATTCCGGGAATCAACGGCATCGATAATTTCAGCAATACGACTCGGCAGGATGAATATAGCGGACGGGTGGATGAGACGATCAATCCCATGAATTCGCTCTGGTTTCGCTATAGCGGGTTTACGCAGCCTGTGCTCCAGGCAGGAGGGTATACTGGCAACGTTCTGAATCAACACACGGTAGGCAAAAATTGGGGCGCAAGCTGGCTGCATACGTTCGGGCCCTCCGCAACGCTTCAATTGGAGTTCGGCCACAATAACGTAGCCTTGGTTCAAAACACGGGTTGGCCCGGAGCTTCAGCTAGCCTTATCCAGCAAGCGGGCTTTTCCTCTGGCTTTGCATGCACCTTTCAACACGGCCCCTCGCAGTGCGAAATTCCAGGAATCAGTATCACAGGTTTCCTCAGCGGGGGTCCGCTCTATTTTGAATCCCCCGCTTCGGACGTTTGGGAGACAAAGGGGGATTTCACAAAAATCCGCGGCAGAAACACTTTAGGGATGGGATTCGACATCAACAAGAGTGGATTCGATGGTCCCTACGGCAAAGGCGCTGTGGACAATTATGAAAATGAGACATTTGCCAGCTTCGAGACGTCCAACCTGGAAACCTCCACCGGCGGCAGCGCGCTGGCTTCGTTCCTTTTGGGTGTTCCAGACAACGCTTCCCTGCGCGGCACATACACCACGGAATATGGTGCCTGGATTGACGGCTTTTACTTTCAGGACCAGATTAAAGCGACAAACCGGCTGACAATTAATTTAGGCGGGAGATACGATATGACACTTCGCCCGCTCCAGGGAAGTCTTAAGGACGGCAACCTCTACATCGGCGATTTGGATCTTAACAACGGCACATATATCCTTCAGGCACAGCCTCCGTCATGCACCCAGACGGGCCGCGCTCCGTGTATTCCGGGAGAGGCATTGCCGGATCATGTTGTCGTAACCAACTCCTCGAACCACTCCATCATCCACAATACCTATGACAACATTCAACCTCGCGTCGGGCTGGCATATAGCCTTAATTCAAAAACCGTGATTCGAGCCTCGGCGGGCCGTTTTTTCGACAACTGGGCCGCCGTTACGCAGTCCGGACAAAACTATACGGGAACCTGGCCGGAGATCATTCAATTCCTTGGCCAGAACCTGAACCCCACTACCCCTACGGTCTTTGCCCAGAACCCGTTTGGCAACCAGGTGGCCACCGCCCTGCCCGGACCCACTCCTTTCGATCAAACTCAGTGGTACTTGAACCCCCTCATCCAAAATCCATATTCCTGGCAATGGAATTTTGGCATTCAGCGCCAGTTGACCGCTAACACTTTGCTGACCGCCAACTACGTAGGTTCAGCCAACAGCCGTTTGGACCTGGGGCCTTATGAGAACATCGCGCCGACTCCGGGTCCGGGGAATCCCCAGGCGCGTGATCCCTATCCTTATATCCATCCGACCTTCTATGACAACAGCATCGGCAGGTCGCACTACAACGCCTTCCAATTTCAATTGAAGAGAACTTTCAGCCAAGGCTTGACCTACCTCGTCTCTTATACCTGGTCGAAATCGATGGATATCGGCTGTTCGGGATGGTTCGGGGTGGAAGGCTGCTCCATTCAGAATCCATATAATTTGAATGCGGATAAGAGCGTCTCCGGATTTGATTTGACGCACAATCTTTCTGTGAGTTGGGTTTATCAGCTTCCGGTGGGCGCCGGGGCGCGATTCCAAACGGGCAATCGGGCGTTAGACCATGTTGTGGGGCATTGGCAATTGAACGGGATCGCAACTTTCACATCCGGAACTCCCTATGATGTCGGCGTAAGCGGCGACATCGCCAACACAGGCAATGCTGGTTGCTGTAGCGGCTACTATGAGCGATTAGACCTCGTGGGCAATCCGAAGTTATCGAACCCCACGACGGCAGAATGGTTCAATAAAGCGGCTTTTGCGGTTCCGGCCCCCTTCACGTTTGGAACTCTGGGGCGCAACGCTCTGAGGGCTGATTGGTTCAAGAATCTCGATCTTTCTCTCTTCCGGCAGTTCCCCATAACGGAAACCAAACGGCTGGAATTTCGATTTGAAACTTTCAATACAACGAATGTGCCCACGTGGGGGATTCCAGACCAGAACTTCTCTGATCCCACCTTTGGGCAAGTCTTGAGCACGCGCAGCGTGGAACGTGAACTTCAATTTGCCTTGAAGTTTTACTTTTGAGCGCTTGCGCACAAGCTCTGGTTGGGCATGACTGAAGCCAAACGAATAGGTGTGCATAAATGCAGTCACTGAAACGCCTGGCGATGGCGCGCAAGCCATAAGACCGCACGAGAGCAGGCATCGATGAAGCGCAGAGAGTTTCTTTG
>DATGKJ010000219.1:0-6186 GCA_035294685.1 Terriglobia bacterium
TTCTTAAGAAATCTCTCATGCTGGCGATCGACGGCACGGAACCCCAGGAACTGCGAAAGATGATGGAGCTTGAGATGGATAACCAGGCGGAACATGAGGAAAAAGCTCCACAAGTCTTTGAGGCCGCGGGCGGATACGCTCCCACCATCGGCATTCTGGGCGCGGTTTTAGGACTCATTCAGGTGATGCAGCACCTTGACAACATTAACGAAGTTGGGCGCGGCATCGCCGTGGCTTTCGTGGCCACGGTCTACGGCGTGGGCTCTGCCAACCTCTTTTTTCTGCCCGCTGCCGGAAAACTCAAAATTCGCCTGCGCCAGGAACAATTGAGCCGCGAGATGATTCTGGAAGGAGTCATTTCCATCCTTGAAGGATTGAATCCCCGCATGGTTGAGACGAAACTGCGCGGATTCCTGGCCACCACCGAAGAGAAAGCGGCGAAGGCCAAGGGAGAAGAAAAGGAAGTCAAGGAACCGGTTGAGGTCAGCCAGTGAGTAGAAGGAAAAAAGCCGCAAGCCACGAGAACCACGAGCGGTGGTTGATCTCCTATTCTGATTTCGTCACTCTGCTCTTTGCCTTTTTTGTGGTCATGTTCTCAGCCTCGCAGGTGGATAAGCGGAAAGTCGGGAAAATCGCTCTGGCGATGCAAGTGGCTTTTCAGGACCTCGGCATTTTCGAGAGTTCCAACACGCACGTTCCGCTGTCGCAGTCTCAACCCCTGCCTTTCTCGACCGTGCAGATGGTGGACAACGCCGCCCTGACCACGGTGCTGGGTCGGGTCGCGTCCTCTCCTGAAGGAGCGCCCGCAGCGGCGACCACCGTGATGAATCTCACGGAGCTGCGCCACAGGCTGGAACAGGCGCTTGCTCCACAGCTCGCAAAGAAAATCGTAGGGCTGCGCATGAGCCACGACACGCTTATTCTGAGCCTTCGAGAGGTCGGTTTTTTCGACAGCGGCTCAGCCACTCTGCGGCCCGAAGCTGAGCCGGTTGTCGCTCGCATTGCCAAAATACTTCAGGCCACGCCGTGCCTTCTTCGGTTTGAAGGGCACACCGATAACGTCCCCATCCATTCGGCTGCTTTTCCTTCCAACTGGGAGCTTTCCACAGCCCGCGCCACCAACATGGTCCGGCTCTTTATCACCCAGTTCGGCTTTGATCCCACGCGCCTCTCGGCGGCGGGCTACTCGAAATATCATCCAATTGCCTCGAACGCCACTTCGGAAGGCCGCGCCATGAATCGGCGAGTGGATATCGTGATCCTGCCGCTCGCAACGTGGCCCATCAATTCCGTCCAGGCGTCAACCACCACCACACTCTCACCCCTTGCCCCTCATCCAGCCAGCCCCGGCTTGCGAGCCAACAGCCCCAAGATCACTCAGGAATAGAATTTGCGTTAGCGCGGATTCCTCTCAAGGTTTCAATCTGCGTTGCCGACAATCTTAATGAGAGTTCACTTACTCTCCCCGTCGCGAAGCGGAGCTTGCGTTAAAATATTATTGTTTTATTAATATCGTTATGATATATAGGATTTGGTCAGAATTGATTCATTAAAGCCGAATTGCACTGATCAGAAATTTTTTAGAGCCAAGAGAAGTAGAAGTATTCGTTAATGAGGGGACCTGGCGGGTGGAGCTGCCCGTCGAGAGAAAGCTATCGGCTTTAATTCAAGGCTGACGATGCCAGTTTAGGCTATTTATCGACCGGCCTCGCAACCTTTCTCTGCCAATCCCCGCAATGACCCTGACTTGGATGGTCCACGGAGTTCCTGGCAACAAACAGATCGGGCTGCCCTAGTCATATGTCACATAAATACCTGGACCGAACCCACAGGCGGGACGCCCGTGCCACGGTTGTGGCATGGCCATCTTGGCCATGATCACACATTGTCCAGAAAGAATGTCCAGCGTCCGTCTCCCGAGGTGAAGATGCGCATACTTGTCGTTGAAGATGAGCCATCGCTGGCTCGGTTTCTGAAAAGCAGCCTGGAAAACCAGCAGTTCCTGGTCGATCTGGCAGGAAGCGATGGGGAAGCCCAGCAAAAGCTTGCAGAACAGCGCCACGATCTTATCCTGCTCGACCTGAAAATCCCCGGCGTCGAGGGTTTCGAGCTTTTACGCAAGGTCCGCGAACTCAAGCCTTTAACGCCTATTCTCATCCTTTCAGGAATGAACAATCTGGAAGACCGAGTGCGCGGCCTGGAACTTGGCGCTGACGATTATCTTGCCAAACCCTTCGCCCTGGCAGAGCTTCTGGCGCGCATTCGGAACCTGCTGCGGCGCGCCTCGCGCCTTCCCGACGTCAAGACCTGCATCGACGATCTCGAGCTGAATCACATGGACCGCATCGTCCAGCGTGGCGGCAAGCGGATTGACCTCAGCCCCAAAGAATACGCGCTCCTGGAATATCTGATGCGGCACAGCAACCAATGCGTGACCCGAACCATGATCATCCAGAACGTGTGGGGCTTTTCCCCCGACACAATGACCAACGTGGTGGATGTTTACATCAGTTACTTGCGAAGGAAAATCGACGATGGGTTCGGTCGCCGGCTGATCCATACCGTGCGCGGCGAAGGTTATGAAATCGGGCTCCGGCCAGAGGAGGAACCTGCGGGCCTATCCCGCAAGGCTGCCGCAACCGGAAGCCACGCTCACTTAACGGGGCACTCCTAAGACTTGCCTTAAATAAATCAAGAATCGTCGACACGCTGCGCGGCTTGCAGGCTTTGCCAGCACGCCGCTGGGCTGCCTCTCTGAAAACGTGCGCTGTGGCGGCGCCTGGAGCCTGCCCTGATGACAGAAGGGAACACGAAACCGGAATCCGTTTCCCTCACCCCCCAGCCCTCTCCCTGCAAGGGAGAGGGAGACCCTGATAGGTCGGAGTGGGTGAGGGTGCTTTCAACGCAGTTCAGACCGTATGCTGGCGAGCTTAAAGAAAACCTAACTCAGCAACGTTACAGGCTGGAACGCCAGGTTGTTCATAAATGTCATTGAGACAAGCGGAGCTGCACGATGACAACTGTCGTCGCAAGTGATAATCCCCAATTTCGCCATCAGGTTGTGACTCGATTGCGATCCTCGAGTTGGACTGCCGAAGAAGTGCGGGGCGGCGCGGAAGCGCTGGCAATGGTCGAGGAGGGCCGTTGTGAAATCCTGGTGCTCGACCGCCGGTTGCCCGATCTCGACGCCACAGAACTTTCATGGATGGTTAAGGCCCGGCATCCGCAGGTTGAAGTCCTGGTGGTTGACTCTGAAGCCCGCAAACCTCTGCTGGTTCACGAGCCGCCTCGGAACGCCAAAAGCGGAGAACTGCTCAATCTCTTGTGGGAGGTCCCTGAACAAACGCTCGCTGAGTTGGAATCCCAGCCGTTGATTGAACCTGCTGCCGCGCTTCCGTCCTGTCCGCGGATCGAACCTCTGCCCGGCATGATCGGCGGGAGCGCGGCGATGCGCCAGGTCTATTCGCTCTCGCGTTTGGTGACGACTCGAAACACAACGGTTTTGATCATCGGCGAGACTGGAACCGGCAAGGAACTGGTTGCGCGAGCCATTCATCAACTCAGCCCGCGAGCCAAGCAGCCGCTGGTCACGGTCAATTGCGCCGCCATTCCCGAATCGCTGCTCGAATCGGAGCTTTTCGGCTATGCGCGCGGCGCTTTCACCGGAGCCTCGCAATCCCGCCTGGGTCGGATTCATTCGGCCCATGGAGGAACCCTCTTCCTCGATGAAATCGGCGAACTACCCTTAAGCATTCAGGCCAAACTCTTGCGATTCCTTCAGGAAGGCGAAGTCCAGCGCCTGGGCAGCCCGGACATTGTGCGGGTTGATGTGCGTGTGATCGCGGCCACAAATGCCGACCTGATCCACCTGATCGCAGAAAACCGTTTTCGGGAAGATCTATATTATCGTCTCACCGTCTTCCCCATTGTTGTCTCGCCCCTGCGCGAGCGCCCGGAGGATATTCCCGCCCTTAGCCAGCATTTTCTGCAACTCTTCTGCCAGGAATCCGGCGTTCCACCCAAAAGACTGACCCCTGCAGCCCTTCGGATGCTCGAAAAGCATGGCTGGCCTGGAAATATCCGCGAACTCCGGCATACCATCGAGCGAGCCTTCATTCTCTCGGGCGATCAAGCCGAGATTCTCCCGGAACACATCAGCCTTCAGGCCCGCCTCAAAAAGGATTAAAGAAATTTTAGTCCCCAGCCCTCCTGATTGGCATGGTTTGTGCTCTGAGGACTCTGTGATGCTAAGTTTGCCTACCCAGGAGAAAAAAGTGCCTCCCCAACCGGAAGACCTGAAGTCTGCCCGGATGGATCTGGATCAGGCTTTTGAATCATTCCTCCATGTTGCCGGAGTCCTCGAGGGGTCTTACGGCCATCTTCGAGCGGAAATCAGCCGGCTGCGGGAAGAGCTTGAAGTCAAGAATGCCGCTCTCGCCCAGAGCCTTGCTGAGAACGAACGGATTCGCGCCTATCTCAGCCGGATTCTGGAGTCGCTGCCCTGCGGCGTCCTGGTGGTCAATCGCGACCTTGATTTTAAGCTGATCAATCCGGAAGCCCGGCGGCTACTGAACTCCAATTCTCACAACGGCACAGGGCTGGCGGAGGATATCCCCGCGAACCTGAAATCCTCGTTGAAGGACCTGGTCTCCCAACCTTCAGGCGAAGAGCGCGTCTGGTGTTTTGACGATAGCGCCGATGCCCGGACGATTGCGATCAATTGCGCGGGCCTGCCGGAAGCTTCTTCTGCGCACGGCGACTTCGTGCTGATTTTGCGCGATATCACCGAACAGAGGCGGCTGGAGCGGGAAAGAGAGATTGCGCGCCGCATGCGCGCCCTGGCGGAAATGACCGCCCTTCTGGCTCATGAAATTCGCAACCCCCTGGCCAGCCTGGAGCTTTTTGCCGGATTGATTCAAGGAGCCGTCAGCAACGACCCCGAAGCCAGCCAGTGGGCCGTTCACCTTCACGCAGGATTGCGCGGCCTTTCGGCGACGGTTAACAACGTTCTCCATTTTTATACCCAGGCGCCGCCCCAAACAAAGCCAATAAACCTGGCGGAACTCATCGACCATACCGTTCAGTTTCTTCAGCCGCTTGCGCTCCAGCGCGGCATGGCGATTCAATGGGAAAAGCCTGCGGTGTCCGTCATTTTTCAGGCCGATCCTCATCGCCTGCAACAGGTCTTCTTCAACCTTGCCATTAACGCTTTTCGTTCCATGAATCCCGGAGGGCGTCTGACCATCCGTCTAGGCTCAGAGACGACGCAAAGCGGAGCGACCGAGGCGCGGATTGACTTTGAAGATCAGGGTATGGGCATCCTGCCGGAGATTCTGGAGAAAATCTTCGAGCCGGGGTTCACCACGCGCGCTGGCAGCCCCGGGCTGGGTCTGGCTGTATGCCAGAAGGTTGTGGAGGAACATCAGGGAAGGCTTGGCGTGCGGAGCGCGCCGGCGGCGGGAACCACGTTTACACTCACCTTTCCCCTTTCAGGAGGCCCAGCATGACGGATGTCATGGTCGTGGATGACGAAATTGGCATGCGGGCGGCGCTCGAAGCCAGTTTTCGCAGCCACGGCTGGAGAGTTCAAACCGCTTCGGGCAAAAACGAAGCGCTGACGGTTTTTCGGTCGGCGCCCTGCCCACTCGTGGTTACGGACATGCGAATGCCCGATGGCGATGGGCTGGGCGTGATGCAGGGCATCCGCGCCATGGCGCCCGAGACCGCATTCATCTTTCTCACCGCTTATGGCTCGGTGCCGGAAGCCGTCAACGCCATGAAGGAAGGCGCTTGCGACTACCTCATCAAGCCGGTTTCTTTCCCGGTGCTGAAGGAAACCGCCGAACGCATCCTGCAACGCACCCCTGAGGATGCTTCCAGTTCCAACGAAGAGGGCCTGATTGGCCATTCGCCGCGTTTTCGCAGCCTTCTCGAACGCGCCCGGCAGATTGCCAAAACGGATGTGGACGTTTTAATTGAAGCCGAGAGCGGAACGGGCAAGGAGAAGCTGGCGCATTTCATTCATCAGTCCAGCAGCCGTCGCAACGGTCCATTTGTGGCGGTTAACTGCGCTGCTTTCCCCGAGGCCTTGCTCGAAAGCGAACTCTTCGGGCACGTCCGCGGCGCCTTTACCGGCGCTCTCGCTTCCAAAGCCGGCAAATTCGAGATGGCGCAGGGGGGAACGCT
>DATGKJ010000220.1:0-4806 GCA_035294685.1 Terriglobia bacterium
CGGCGAGGGATTATCGCGGAAATCGCTGAAATCATCGCCGAAAGATTTCACGTAATGCTCGTAGCGCTTCAGGGCATTCATCAGCCTGCGTCCCACCTCGCGTGTGCGCGCGCGACGCGCAAGGTCCACCATGGCCGCGCCCTGAAGCTCTGGAATTTCGGGAAGGAAGACCGCGGCTCCAGCCTTCACGAACATATCGGCCGCAACGCCCACCGCAGGATTCGCGGTTACGCCGGACCAACGATCCGATCCGCCGCATTTGGTGCCCACGATCAGCTTGGAAATGGGCGCCGGCTCGCGCCGGAATTGATTGGCGTAATGGAGTTGCTTTTCCACCAGTTCCAGCCCGCGCTCCACCGTCTTGCGACTGCCGCCTGAATTCTGGATGACCAGATTGATGACGCGCTGGTTGTAATTCGGCACAGACTCCTGAAACACGGGCGCCGAGCACTCCACGCACGTCTTGCCACAGCCCAGATCAATATAAATCGCGGCTCCCAGGTTCGGGTGGCGCAAGGTATCGGCAAGCAGTTGGTTCAGCAGGTCAACCGCTTTGCCATCCGGCATGCCGCAGCCGGACTCCTGCGAGATGGGGACGACGCCGTCGACATTGGGAAATTTTTCGCGCGAATAGATTTCCCGCATGGCGCGCGAAGCGATGGCGTGCGCCTCAGTGGAAGAGCACATACCGGAAGTCACGATTCCCACGTAATTGCGCGAGCCTACTGTGCCATCCGGCCGCTGATATCCCTCAAAAGTCAGGCTGGCGAGCGTGGAATCCTGCGGCGTGGGCTGCGGGTTGTCCCGATAGTGGACCCTCAGCCTCGGCAGTCGATCTTCCAGATTATCCTCGCTGATCGGATCGCCCGGCTCGACATCTTTCGAGGCCAGCCCGATGGGATCGCCCAACGTAACGTAGATTCCGCCCCTGGCGATCTTTTGAATGGCGAAGCTTTGACCTCGCATGACCCGCCCGGTCAATGTAATGAGTTCGCCCCGATAGCGAAGCGGCGTGTCCTTCTCCAGAAAATCGACCGTCGCTACCGCGACATTGTCCTTTTCAGGGCGAATAACAATTGCAACATCTTCTAAATTCCTCGTTTCCATAATCACCTTTCCTTATTGAGGATTACAAATTATCGTGACACTATTTGCTATAGCGGCGCTGTCCCTTCACTTCGTTCAGGGCAGGCTCTCAGCGCCGAAAGACGCCGGTGGGGACACCGGCGCTACAGAAGAATCTGCAGCAAATAGTGTCACGATAATTTGTAATCCCCTGTAGGTTGCCAAAACGTCTTCCGAATTGTCATTCTAAGGGGCCATATGCCGGCCAAAAAGGCCGGATTTCTCCTCCTGCTTTTCCTCAAAGCCCCATCAGGTTTGAATCATAGTTTGATTGTATCCCGAAAGGCGCCGACCGCCATCAGCTTTCCGTAAAAACTGATGCGACTGCGTGAAAGGGTTGGGAGACGCGCATGAAAGACGATCCAGTGAGGAGTATCGCAGCGAATTCAGGCGCGGACGGCGGGGTGGAATTGTTCTTGAAGCAGATGCGGAGGCGGGCGGCTAGTCACGAAGGACAACGTTCAGGAGCGCATTGTGCACTTCCAGGCTGCCTGATTTTGCGTCGTAGTCCACGAAGCCCATCTTTTTGAACCTGTTCATAAAGAATGTGATTCTTGAGCGAGTCGTGCCCACCATCTCCGCAAGCGTTTCGTGGCTGACTTTCGGGATGATAGGCTCCGGCTTCGATTCTTTTCCATAGCGCGCCAGCAACAACAAAGTTCGCGCGAGCCGTTTTTCGGCGGAATTAAAGAGTTGATCCACGAGGTCCTCTTCGATCCGGGTGTTGCGCAACACCAGATAGGAAATGAATGCCTCGGCAAAGTCTGGTTGCTTGTGAAGCAGGCGGACCATGCTCTCTTTTGTAATACTAACGACCGTTGCGGATCCCATGGCGGTTGCGCTGGACATGCGTACGCGCTGGCCTACCAGACATCCTTCACCAAAGAAACTGCCCTCTTCAAGCAAGGCGATAATCGCTTCTTTGCCTTGCTTCGAGACGACCGTAAGCTTTACGCGGCCTTCCTGGAGATAGAACACAGCGTTGGCGACATCACCTTGTCTGAAGATCGCCTCATTGCCGGCAAACTTCAAAGTGACTTTGCCGCCGTCGATCCGGTCCAGGAGTGTTTTCGGATTAAATTGAAAGACCCGCTCGCTCGCCATACGTAGCATCATCGCCCCAGCCGTTCAGGCGTAAGACGATTTGCAGCTTGCGTCACCCGCTTCTAAAAAGCGTTATTGCCATTCAGGATAGACGCGGGCATTAACCCGCTCCCCTTCTTCTTCCAATTATAATGCGGGGGGGGGTGATTACCTCTCTTTTCTTTTTCCAGATTCCAGTTTCTGTCGAGCCGCTGGTGGATGTAATCCTCACAGGTTTTGATCATCGTACGAAGTGACCAAATATATGCCCAGGAAACCGCGATGCCAGCCGCCAGGCCCGCCAGAAATGCGGCCAGGAGCTTCATGTACCTTACCTTCATTCATGGGCAGATCATCCCACGTTGTCATTTTCAGATCTGCGGTTTTTGTCCTCAAGATGGCGATGCATCGCTGTCCGAACGACGGATACACATTGCTGGGTTGCCGAATGGATGGCAGGATGGAACAGAATCACGCCTCCTCCAAAACCTGCTGCGAACAGGAAGAAAGTTTGCCACGTCATCGGGCGGATTCACCTGGCTCCTGAAGGTTCTCGCTTGAACCACGACATTTTCGCACTGGAAGGCGATAAAGGTTCAATTTTGACGCAACACTCCTCCCGATCGACGTCCATTTCGCAAGTACAATGGGTTTCTGCCCACGGTTAGCAATTCCGGCCAAAGAGGTGATCAGTTTTAGCGCGAATCCAGATTGATCCCGCATTTGGGGCCGGCAGTCCTGATCCACTTCCTCCAAGCTTCGCCTTGGCGTTAACCACGGAGTTAAAACCTGCTCGCCGTCGCTATAAAATATCTGGTAGATGGGTACGTCCAGAGCGTCAGCCAGAATCTCGATGACTTCACAAGAGGGAACCTCATGCCCCTCTTCCACCCGGCAGATGTAGGACTCCATCAGCCCAGCCTTCATGGCAAGCTGGGCTTGCGAGAGCCCGTTGCGGATGCGAAGGTCCTGAACTCGTCTGCCGATCAGCATCGTTGCCCTCCCTGAAAGACGAACCAGCCTCTCAAAGGCTAGCTCGCACACTTAGTACCTGGGGCCTTACATTCAGCGGCTGCCCAATGAGAATCTTCGATGATTACCCTTACCGTGGGTGATCATGACAACTCTGATATAGGGGCGTCTGGTCAAAATTGCACATGACAAAGACTGGGAGACTTTCGGGTGGCGAGACGTCCGGATGACGAGCTATTGCTCCCGGGCTGATGGTGCGCCCCTGGCGCCGGTGGCCGCCATCTCTGTCCTTGAACTGTGGCGCTTCAACATTGCCGGGGGGATACGACGTAAAGCAAGCTCTGCCACGTTTGCGCTTTGCTTGCTCTGGCTTGCAGAAACATGATAGATTGCGTGTTTTCCTTGCAGAATGCCATCTCGGAGATCAACTTCATGGATCCTCTTGAAATTGCCACGATCGGAAAGACCGGACTTCAGGTTACGCGTCTGGGGATGGGATCAGCGCCCCTGGGCGGCCTCTTTCAGGACGTTCCCGAGGAGCAGGCGCTGGCTGCCGTGAAGCGCGCGCTTGCGCTCGGCATTAATTTCTTTGACACTGCCCCGCTTTACGGCCACGGCAAGAGCGAAACCTATCTCGGCAAGGCTCTGGCCAGCGTTCCGCGATCTTCTTACGTTCTGGCCACCAAAGTGGGGCGACTGCTGGTTCCCGCAGATCCGAACCAGCTTGAGAAGCGCGAATTTGATAATCCTTTCCCTTTCAAGCCAGTCTTTGATTTCAGCTACGATGCTGTCATGCGTTCTTTTGAGGAGAGTCTGAAGCGTCTGGACCTGGATCACGTGGACATTTTGCACATTCATGATCCGGATGACCATTATGAGCAGGCCATCAAGGGCGCTTATCCGGCCTTAGCCAAACTGCGCAGCGACGGCGTGATTCGCGCGGTTGGGGCTGGAATGAACCAGGCTGAAATGCTGGCCCGTTTTGCGCGCGAAGGGGACTTTGATTGCTTCCTCCTGGCCGGGCGTTACACGTTGATTGATCATACCGGCCTGAAGGAATTGCTCCCCTTATGCGTCGAAAAGGGCATCAGCATCATCATTGGAGGCCCTTATAATAGCGGCGTTCTCGCCACCGGCGCCAGGCCAGGCGCCAAATTCAATTACGACAATGCTCCCGAAGAGGTGCTCCAGAAAGTCCGTAAAGTTGAGGAAGTCTGCGCCCGGCACAATGTGCCGATGAAGGCCGCCGCGCTGCAATTCCCCCTCGCCCATCCCGCTGTGGCTTCTGTTATTCCGGGCGGGCGCTCGGTTGAAGAAATGGAGGAAAACTTCCGGCTGATCAGCCATCCCATCCCGAAAGATTTCTGGAGCGACCTTCGCAGGGCCGGGATCATCCCGGACGAGGCCCCGACGCCTTGAGCAGCGTCAGGACAGCTTCAAAGATGCCGCCTGAAGCTGTAGAAATACAAAAACCTCACGCAAAGTCGCTAAGGGACCACGCAAAAATAAAGCTACGTCATTGATATGAACTAATACATTTCTGCCTTGCTCCGAGCGGTGGACGCCTGAGCACGGATGAGCGTCCGACGTTGGTAAATAATGGGATATCGGACAACTATGTAATTC
>DATGKJ010000221.1:0-11099 GCA_035294685.1 Terriglobia bacterium
ATAGGTTATTTTCTTAATGTTCGCTGAGTGTTGACCAACAATTTCCAAAATTAATTGTATCTATAAGAATCTAAATGACTTATTAATTAAATTTGTTCGCTGCTCATATTTGAAAGAAAACAATTGACTTAGCGAGAAAATGGGGAAATTGTTCGTCGTTCGGTGATATGAGGGTAAGGCGAGGATCGCGCCAATTCTTGACAGGCTCTGCTGATGCCGATAAAATTAAAGTGGTATATCTCCCTAATTCCTTGAAATAAAGCAGGTTAATTTAGGATGAGGGACGACGGCGAACTCGACAATAGAGAACAGGAAGTCTTGGCCATGATCATCCGGCAGTATGTGATTATGGGAGCGCCTGTAGGCTCAAAAACGATCGCCGCGCAATTCCCTGAACCTTTGAGTCCTGCCACGATTCGCAACATCATGGCGGACCTCGAAGCAGCGGGCTATCTGACGCAGCCTCATACTTCAGCAGGAAGGGTCCCGGCCGATAAAGCTTATCGTTTCTATGTTGATCGTATCAGCAGGCCCGCACGGCTCACCCCTGCGCTGGAGAGATATATCGAAGACAGTTTGGCCGCTGAACCAGCCTCAACAGATGAGTTAATGGAGAAGATCTCAGCCATACTCTCGGAGGTTTCCAGCCATCTTGGCGTGGTCCTTGGACCAGCCTTGGAAGAGAAGCTGCTGGAGCATATCAAATTCGTGCTTTTGCCCGACCATCGCGTGCTGGCGGTGATTGTTTCGAGACCGGACCTGATTGAGAACAAGATCTTCCGTTTGGAAGATGATCTCAACCAGCAAGAGCTTGATCAGGCTGCGGATTTCCTAAACTCGGAGTTTCGCGGCTGGTCGCTGCGAACAATCCGGCTTGAGATGGTGAAGCGCGTGGAGGAAATGAAAGCCGCCTCGGATCGCCTTCTTACAACGGTTGCAAAACTCTTAATGTGGGGAGCGCTGGCCCATGAGCAGCCTGGCCCGCTTTTTGTCAGCAACGCTACCCGATTGTTGAGTCAGCCGGAATTCGTGAATGTGGGCATGGCAAAAGAACTGCTGGCGGCCATTGAGGAAAAGGTCAAGGTTGTGAAGATCCTCAGCGCCTGTCTTGAAGCGCCCCGGGGCGGGGTGCAAGCGCTGATTGGTCGGGAGAATCCCAATTCTGAAATGCGGCAATGCACGTTTATTGTCGCTCCTTATCACTACCGACACCGCCCGGTGGGCGCGCTCGGCGTCATTGGACCGACGCGGATGGAATACGACCGCGCCATCAGAACGGTAGAATACGTTGCCGAAGTCACCAGCCGCCTCCTCAGCGCCAACTAGAGCTTTGACTCTCTACCAAATTCTTGCAGGGTGGAAGGGCGCGAATTTCTATTTAAATCATTGGGGAACGAAATCGGATTTATGGAATCAGAAAAAGAACTTGAGAAATCATCCCAGGCTGCGGTCGAGTCTGAGGCCAAGCCTCAGGAGCTTGCGCAACAGGAAACCGGCTCCGCGTTGCCTGGAGATCTTCCCGCCGCCTATCAGAAGCTGCTGGCTGAAAAGCAGGAGCTTTACGACCGGCTGCTGCGCAAACAGGCGGAGCTTGAGAATTCCCGCAAACGGATGCAACGGGAAAAAGAAGAATTCCTGCAGCACGCGAATTTTGACCTGATTCGAGCGCTTCTGCCGGTGTTGGATGGGTTCGATCGCGCCTTCAGGCAACGGGATTCGAGCATTCCGGCGCAGTTTTACGAGGGCCTGGACCTGATCCATCGGCAGCTTCTCGACACGTTAGGAAGAGCCGGGCTGACCGTCATTGAGTCCAAGGGGGAAACTTTCGATCCTGCAATCCACCAGGCTGTGGAGACGGTTGAAGATCCCCAGCATCGCGATCATGAGATCGTTGAGGAACTCCAGCGCGGGTATAAACTGAAACATCGACTGCTGCGGCCCGCGCTGGTGAAGGTGGCGGTTCAGCCTCACGGGCAGGGCGCGCATTTGGAAGGGAATAAGCGCGGCGAAAGGCGGGAAGCGACGAACGAGGGGTGAGGCGCGCGAGATCGCTTGCCGCACAGTCCCGGGGAGAAAAGGTTTCGCAGGTTAGTTCATTCCTGGTGCATCATTCCGGGAGTTCCTAACGAGGGGTTGCTTTGAATCATAAGCGCGATTACTACGAGGTGTTGGGCGTTGGGCGCGAGGCTGGCGACCAGGAAATCAAAAGCGCCTATCGCAAGCTGGCGCTTCAGTACCATCCGGATCGGAACCCGGACAACAAAGAAGAGGCCACGGAGAGATTCAAGGAAATTACCGAGGCTTATACGGTGCTCGCCGATCCTCAGAAGCGGGCGGCCTACGACCGCTTCGGTCATGCCGGAGTGAGTGGCGCGGCAGGCCCGCAGCCGGACTTTTCCTCCACGATCTTTGCCGATTTTGGGGATATTTTCGGCAGTTTCGGCGATCTCTTTGGCTTTGGCGATATCTTTGGCCAGACTCGCACGCGGCGGCGTGGCGCGGAGCGCGGAGCCGACCTGCGCTACGATCTGGAAATTTCCTTTGAAGAGGCCGCAGCCGGTCTTGAGACGAAAATCAAAATTCCGCGCATGGAGACTTGCTCGGATTGCAACGGGCGTGGCGCCCGGCGCGGCAGTCAGCCGGTGACGTGCCCTGCTTGCGGCGGCAGAGGGCAGATCCGCACTCAGCAAGGTTTTTTCACGCTCTCACAGACCTGTCCCCAGTGCCGCGGCATGGGCCAGATTATTCGGGAAGCATGCCCCGCCTGCCACGGTGAAGGCCGGACGCGCCAGGAGCGCGTGCTGGGCATTAAAATTCCTGCCGGCGTCGAAGATGGCATGCGCTTGCGGGTAAGCGGCGAGGGTGAAGCAGGCTCGCAGGGCGGACCTGCAGGAGACCTCTACGTGGTGTTGCGCGTCCGCGAGCATCCCTTCTTTGAACGGCAGGGAAGCGATCTCTATTGCACCATCCCCATTTCTCTTACCCAGGCGGCGCTCGGAGCAGAAATCAAGGTGCCCATTCTGCGCGGCGGTCACGAAAAGCTCACCATTCCTGAAGGCACCCAACCCAATACGCTCTTTCGCTTGCGAGGATTTGGTCTGCCTAGCGTCGAAAAGCGTGGTCACGGGGACCTCTACGTGAAGGTCCAGGTGATCATCCCTGCCCACCTGAACCGCGAACAGCGCCGGATTCTGGAAGCGCTGGCCCCCGCCTTCCGCGTGGATAACAGTCCCCTCAAAAAACGCGTCTCCGAAAAGGCGAAGAACAGCTTCGGATAGATAGGGCCGCTGCTGGAAGTGACCGGGCCGTATTCCTGCCGCGGGCAGAGGTTGGAGACATGCAGAACGGAAGCGTCCTTATCGCCCGCTCATCCAGCAGCGCCCGATCGTGAGAATGATCTTGATTCCCGCCTGCAAACTGCCTTTCAGCGTGCCTGAGATTTTGGACTTGCCAAACCTTCGTCGACGATAATTCACAGGAATTTCGGCAACTCGCAGGCCGAGCATCGCGGCTTTGACCTGCATTTCCACGTTCCACCCAAAGTCAGGATCGCCGAGGCGAAGTCTCGCAAGAGCTTCGCGGCTGACGACGCGAAGAGGGCCAAGGTCTGTATAGCGCACACCCCAGATCCAACGGATCAGCCGGGTGGTGAGAGCATTGCCGAACTGCTGAATGAAAGTGAGGGAGCCTTGCTCGGCCTGGCCCAGCACGCGCGAGCCCATGACGAGATCCCACGAGCCTGACTCAAAAAAAGCCAGCAGGCGTTCAAGGTCTGCGGGATCATCCGAGCCATCGGCGTCCATGAATACTACGGCATCCGTAGAGCCGTCGAGCGCAGTGAGGCCAGCCTGACAGGCCTGGCCATAGCCCCGCCGAGGCTCAAGGAGGACGCGAGCGCCCGCCGCCTGCGCTGCTGCCGCAGTGCCATCGTGGCTGCCATTATCCACCACCAGGATCTGCTGAAAACGATGCCTGGGAACTTCCGAAAGCACCTTGCCAACTGACCCGGCCTCGTTCAACGCGGGAATAATGAGCGCATAGCGCAAACAAGATTTACTTGTTGAATCTTTATTGCCGCTGCTTTTCCGGGATTCGAGTTGAGGATGGGTTGAGTTGCTGGTCATTGCGGCATCAGATCGAGATAACGATCACTATCGTATTCCATTCGACAACCAGCGCCAAGCGGCCTCGATTTCCGGCGATATTCTAACTGACCTGAAGATCGTGGATATCGTTGCATGAAGAAATCCCTTCCTCCAATAGCAATCGGGATGCGCCCAGCCGTGGCATGTTGCCAGATTATTGCCCTTGAAAAGCTGTCTTGATACGCGAGGTAAAAAGGAAGCAACAGAATTAAGCGTCGACCTGATGAACGACGTGCTATTCTCCCTGAGATGTGCAAGAATTTGTTTTCTCTAAAACTCATCGAACCTCGATGCTGACTCAACCCATCGTTCCCCTTCCAAAGAACTTCGCCGAGCACTTGAACTCCTATTGCGAGCAAATGACGGCGGCGATCAAAGACCGGAAACACCACGACTTTCGGCGCGCGTTGCTCGTGGATTTTTTGCGGAAGAGTTTTGGCATCGAAGTCAGCGAGATTGATCTTGAGCACAAGGTCAAGGCCGCTTCGATCAGGGGGCTAATCGACGCCTTTTATCGATTCGTGATCTTTGAAGTCAAGACCGACCTCGAACGGGAACGCGCCGAGGCGTTGAGTGAGCTCAACAAATATTTCGAAGCGCAGCAGATTCCTGCTGATTACGTCGCCGCTGTCACGGATGGCCTCCAGTTTGAAGTGTATGACTACGACCCGCGCGAGCGATTCCCGAAGCTGGTGCGTGCTTTCAAACTGGAAGCCGAGGCGCCATCGGCGGCATACAGCCAACTCGACGAACTCCTCGCGACAGGCCGCAAGCTCCCTCCTCTTTCCGGTGAAATTGTGCTTCGTTTTGGAGCGAAAAGCCTCACGTTCACCCGGAGCGCCCAGTCGCTTCTGGCCGCCTTTCAAGCCGTGCAGGACCGGCCGTCGGTTGAAACAAAATTCCGGGAGTGGAATGCCCTGCTTGCCAAAGTTTATGGCAGCGCCCTGGGCGACGTGACCTTGTTCATCAAGCACACTTATCTCACCATGGTATCCCGCGCGATTGTCACCATGGCCCGCTTCCCCAAGGTTCAGCGCAGCACGGCGCTCTATCAAGGATTGATCGATGGCGAATTTTTCCGCGCTCACAACATCCAGAACCTTGCCGAACCGGATTTCTTTTCCTGGGCATTGGGAACCGGGGCCGAGCCCGCACTTGTGGATTTCTTTGCTAATGTGTTTCGCAGGTTGGAAGAATTCGATTGGAGCAAGCTTGATGAAGACCTGCTGAAGATGCTTTACCAGGAGCTGGTTGATCCCGCCGACCGTTCTGAGCTCGGGGAGTTCTACACTCCCGATTGGCTTGCCAGCCTTGCGCTTGAGGAGATTGGCTACAAAGACGGAACCCTTTTAGACCCTGCCTGCGGTTCCGGAACATTCCTGTTCTGCGCTATCCGCCGCTTGAGAGAGCAGGGCCTTAAAGATGAGAGATTGGTCACCCACGCTCTCGAATCCGTGGTTGGCATCGATGTGCATCCGGTGGCCGTTCTCATGTCGAAGGCAAACATCCTGCTTGCTCTTGCCAAAGAGCTCAGCGATTACGGGGCGCCCGTGAACCTGCGGGTTTATATGGCCGATACGCTCATGACTGAGGAAAATCCGCGAAAGGGTTATCTCGGGGTAGTGGTGAGCACCAAGGAGGAATTTCACATACCGCTCGAAAGCCTAGAGCGCGGGCGAGACTTCGACGGGCTCATCGATACAATGGTGGACTTTGCCCGGCGCGGCACAGCCTCCGAAGGCGCGGAAAAGCGCGCCGCCAAGGGGTTTGAAGACCGGCTTAATGGCTTCTCCAACGGTGAGCTGTTTTTCTGGAAGCACAATTTTCAGCTTATGGTCCGCCTGGTAAAGGAGGAGCGCGATTCCATCTGGGCGTTCATCTTGAAAAATGCCTATCGGCCCGCCTACCTGCGGCGACAGAAAGTGGATGTGATCGTTGCAAACCCGCCCTGGCTTTCCCTTCGTGACATCACAGACCAAGCCTACAAAAACAAAATCAAGGAACTGACCTTCCAATATGGGTTGCTGGGTAAGAAGGAAGTGAAGCTCTTCACCCAGATGGATACCTCAACTGTGTTTTTTGTCCACACTGAGCACGAGTTCCTTAAGGAAAAAGGAAAAATGGCTTTTGTGATGCCGAAATCCGTCATTCTTCCTGCCAAGCAGCATTTCGCATTTCAAAGACACGGTTTTACGGCAATCCACGACTTCAGCAAAGTTGAGCCGCTGTTCAGGGTTCGGTCATGCGTTCTTATTCGAGACGCAAAAGCGCGCGAAGACCGGATTCCCATTACTTATTGGAGTGGGAAGCTGCCCCAGAAGAACTTGCGATGGTGGGCCGCAAAGACGATTCTCACAAAAGAGGAAGAGGTTTATTCGTTCTTAGGGGAGGGCGCGGGGCACTCCCCTTACTTCCAATCTTTCCTGCAGGGAGCAACCCTCGTTCCGCGCTGCCTGTGGTTCGTGGAGCCACCGGGCGATAGGCCAGTGAACCGTGAGCGGCCGTTCCTCCGAACGGCAAAGGCTGCAAAGGCTCTTGCAAAGCCTCCCTGGAAGATCGCGCTGGAAGGATTCGTTGAAAAGGAGTTTATTTATGGAACTGTCCTCGCTGAAGACGTTCTCCCCTTTGCTGTGCGAAAGCTCGTGCCAACGGTCCTACCCATAGTGTACAAGGGTGGAAAGATTGCACTACTCAACTATCTCGATATTCTCGCTGAGGGAGCACCGTTCGCATCAGACTGGGCGCAACATTCAGAAAACATTTGGAATAAGCGACGTAAAGACAAAAAACAATCCGTTTTCGACCGCCTGAATTACAACGGTCTACTATGCGACCAGCACGCCAAAGTCAAATTCACGGTCCTTTACAACAAGTCGGGCACAAACCTTGTTGCAGCTCTTCTTACAGCTTCAGAATGCAGGAGAATTGGTAAGCTCACCATTCGCGGCTTTATTGCTGACCACGTGACATATCGCTATTACGCGGACACCGAAGACCACGCCCTTTACCTCGTCGGCGTCCTGAACAGCACGATTGTGAACCAGGCGATCAAGCCTTATCAGCCGCAGGGGTTGATGGGTGAGAGAGACATTCACCGCCGTCCGTTTGAAGTTTGTCCGATTCCTCTCTTTGATCCTAAAAACGCCCTGCACCGAAAGATCGTCGCGGTGGCTCGAAGCGGACGCGAAAAAATGCTAACGCGAAGAGCAAAAATCGAGGGCAATGCTGCCCAGGCGCGCGAGGCCGCCCGCCACATCGTTCGTGCCGAAATTGAAAGGCTCGACCAGCTTGTGGTCGAACTCCTTAATGGTCACGAATGGGTTGCTGCGCTCAGCTCACAAAAAAAGCTATCCGGCAATCCCACGCTATTTACAGGGGATTACAAATTATAGTGACACTATTTGCTATAGCGGCGCTGTCCTCAGCGCCGAAAGACGCCGGTAGGGACACCGGCGCTACAGAAGAAGTCGTCACTATAATTTGTAATCCTCAATAGCAGTGGATAACGCGCCGGGTGTGTAGCGTTCCGGTTGTTGGGCGTGGTATAAAATAAGAGGCGATTGATACGCGACAGATGTTGCGGTGTGGATGAGCGATGGCAGACCAGGAAAAGGGGACGGAAAATCGATTCCGCTTCTTTGACAGCCGCTACTGGCTGCGCGACCTGATTCTTTCGCTGCTCATGGCCTTCATTGTGATTGTGTTCTTCTACCAGCCGGTGCAGGTGGAAGGCACCAGCATGATGCCTGAGCTTTATAACCACGAGAGGATCTTCATCAACAAGTTTGTTTATCGGTTCGAGCCGATTCATCGATTCGATATTGTGGTGTTTCATTATCCCTTGGACCCCTCCAAGAGCTATATCAAACGGGTGGTAGGATTGCCGGGGGAGTGGGTGAGCATTCGCGCCGGCCGGGTTTACATCAACGGCAAGCCGCTGAAAGAATCCTTCATCCCGCTCAGCTATCTGGATCATGATGATTATCCTGCCACCTTTGTTCCTCCTTATCATTATTTTGTCCTGGGCGATCATCGGGACGAATCGAATGACAGCCGGGAGTGGGGAACCGTGGATCGGAAATATATTTACGGCAAAGCGGTTTTTGTCTATTGGCCCTTCAGCCAGATTGGGACTCTGAATTAACAGCTATCACGCCGGCAATCTGCCACCGCCCCTTTGTCAGAATGGGCAAGGCCAGGATGGCGCTGAAGCCTGTGTGGCGGGAAAGGGTAGAACGGTTTTGGCAATTCAATGGGGCGGCAGCGGATCATGATTGAGGCTGGCACCCACGACACCTGAGATCGAGATTGGATGATGGAGGCAATACTCGCCTTAGAAGATGGCACGGTATTTCACGGGCGCGGTCACGGCGCCCGGTCAGAACGTTTTGGCGAAGTTGTTTTTAACACCTCCCTTTCCGGCTACCAGGAAATCCTGACCGACCCTTCTTATGCCGGTCAGATTGTGACGCTCACCTACCCTCACATTGGAAACTATGGAACCAACCCGCTGGATAGCGAATCGATCCGTCCTTTTCCAGAAGGCCTTGTGGTGCGGGAGCTGAGTGAACTGGCCAGCAACTGGCGCAGCGCCGAAGAGGTCTCGGAGTTTCTCGCCAGATTTGGCGTGCCGGCCATTTCAGAGATCGACACGCGAGCCCTGGTGCGCCATCTGCGGCGGCACGGCGCGATGCGCGGCGTCATTTCTTCCATCGACCTGGATGAGAAGAGCTTGACAGCCAAGGCCAAAGCTTCTCCCAGCATGCTCGGACTAGACCTTGCAAGCCGCGTGACCACGGCGTTTCGTTATCCCTGGACTGAGCCTTCAAAAGATATCTTTAATTCCAACCGCTCGTCTCCCCCGGCGCGTTTCCACGTGGTGGCCTACGATTACGGCATCAAGCACAACATTCTGCGGCGGTTGGTGGATTCGGGTTGCCGCGTCACCGTGGTTCCTGCGCAAACGCCGGCGCGAGAAGTCATGAATCTTAAGCCGGATGGCGTTTTCCTTTCCAACGGGCCGGGCGATCCCGAGCCTCTTGCCTACGCCGCCAAAAACGTGCGCGAGCTGATGGGACGCGCCCCGATTTTTGGCATCTGCCTGGGTCATCAGCTCATCGGGCTGGCGCTGGGCGGAAGAACCTATAAACTGCGCTTCGGACATCACGGAGGAAACCATCCGGTGCTGAATCTTGAAACACAGAAAGTGGAAATCACCGCGCAGAATCACGGTTTTTCAGTGGATCCAGACTCGCTGAAAACCAGCGAAGTGGTTTTAACCCATGTCAACCTGAACGACCAGACGCTCGAAGGCCTGCGCCACAAATCGCTGCCGCTTTTCAGCGTGCAGTATCACCCGGAAGCATCTCCAGGGCCGCACGACTCAGCGTACTTGTTTGAGAATTTTGTGAAGATGATGGAGGAATGGAAAAACGGGAAATGAACGCAGAGAAGCCGTCGAATTCGAGGACTGACGCACTGACTACGGTCTCAGCCGGGAACCAAAATGGAAAATTTCCCCTCTCCCTTTCAGGGAGAGGGTGCCGCGCGGAGCGCAGCGGGTGAGGGTGACCATGATGCGCAAGTTGAGGCCGAGCCAGCACTCAATTGAAAGAGCTCGAAAGCTAAGGCGAGATTCAACTCCTGCTGAGCAGGCTGCCTGGAAGCTGCTTCGTAACCGTGCCAAAATCGGGATGAAGTTCCGCCGGCAACACCCCATTGGACATTACGTTGTGGATTTTTATTGCCCGGAGCAACGGCTTGCGGTTGAGTTTGATGGAAGCGTTCACTCGCAGCCAAGCCAAGCGCGCAGAGACGCAAGACGAGACGCATTTTTGAAGGGGCGAGGAATTTGCGTGCTGCGAGTGCCGAACGGGTACGTGCTTGAGGATCCCGAAGGATTCATTAAGAAGGTTCTGGCGAGCCTACCCTCACCCGTCCCGCTACGCGGGACCCCCTCTCCCTTTCAGGGAGAGGGGGAGGAACCAGACTGGGAAGAGACACTCACTCCCGGCACGGGTGAGACCCGGGGCAACCGGGCCTGGCGCCGTTACGAAGCCGGACCCCACTGTTCTCTTCTGCCGTAGCGCTCTCCCCTCTGGGGAGAGGGTGCTTCGCGCAGCGTCTGAGGGTTGCCTTCTAACGTATAAGTCAGCACGAGTGCTCGCGAATGGCCGCGAGGAACCCAAAGCTGCGCGGTGGCTAGAGGGCGACCATAAATCGTCAGAGGTCTTACGGAGGCGCATGTACAATGCTAGACCTCTCGGTACAGTTTGAGTGGTTTCCTGTCCGGACCTCCACAGGACAACCGTAACTTTACCTTGCCAACGGTCAAGACTTCCGACAGTGGGCCTCGCCTGCCGTTTATCGTGGGCGCTTCGCGGGGCAACCGGTAAAGATCGATTTCTGGTCGGCGAAACAGATAACCTGTTGAGAAGGGTTAGAGAATACTGCAGCCATCGGAGCAAGTATCATGCGAATCTCCGGAAGCGTTTTAGCGAGCACATCCAAAAAGGGGGCAGGGTGGAACTTGAAGCCCTCCGCTTCGGAGATTTCACCTTGTGCAGCGTACTCTTCAGCGTGAGCGCGCTAGCCGATCCTCTGCTGCGCCGCGTGCTCGAAAGCTTGTGCTGTGCAATGTTGAAGGGTGAGGGCTTCGAATTGCTGAACGACACGCTCGATAAGAGACAGAGAAAGAAGATAGAGGCCGAGATCCACAACCTTTCGGCTGAAGAGTTGGTGTCGTGGTTGCAGAAAATGGGGTTACGAAGGAGATGATTAGGTCGAAACTTCTCAAGCTTTCCCTTTCGGCCCAAATATAAGTTTCCCGCGTTGTGGAAGACCAATGCCCAAACGAACTGACATCCACAAAATTCTGATTATCGGCTCGGGACCCATTGTGATCGGCCAGGCGTGCGAGTTTGACTATTCGGGCAGCCAGGCGTGCAAGGCGCT
>DATGKJ010000222.1:0-6639 GCA_035294685.1 Terriglobia bacterium
CGGCCTGGACACGCTCCACCGCGCGTATTCGAATCTCTTCCAGCGTCTTGTGATCCAACTTCCGGGCATCTCGCTTAACCATGCCCAGAGGATAGCCGAAAACCTTCTTTATGTCTACCTACTTATGGCCTGCTTAGTAACCCGCCTGCGCCTTGACCTGATGCAAGGCAGCATGTACCTTGGAGTCATATGTGTGGCATCGTTGCTTACGTGGGTCGTCAAACCGCGCGCGGCATTCTGCTGGAAGGTTTGAAACGGCTTGAATATCGCGGCTACGATTCGAGCGGAATCGCCATCCTGAATTCCGGCCCTCCTTACCTCGCTAAAGCGGTAGGAAAAGTCTCACATCTTGAGGATCGAGTCGAAGAAGAAGCTCCTGAAGGGCTTATCGGAATCGCCCATACGCGGTGGGCTACTCATGGAAGACCCACGGAAACGAACGCCCACCCTCATACCGATTGCTCAGGCCGGATTTTCCTGGTCCACAACGGCATCATTGAGAATTACCAGCGTCTCAAGAAACACCTTTCCGCCTCAGGACACCAATTCCGTACGGAGACGGACACCGAAGTTTTAACCCACCTCATCGAAAGCTTCTATCAAGGTGATTTGGAGACGGCGGTGCAGAGGGCGTTGCAGGAAGTGCAAGGCACCTATGGCCTGGCGGTGATTCACGGCGATCATCCTCAGGAAATCATCGTTGCGCGCCGCGGCAGTCCCATCGTGCTGGGAATTGGAAAGGATGAATCGCTGGCTGCTTCAGACGTTTCGGCTCTGGCGCAGCACACGGATCAGGTGGTTTACCTCGAAGATAATGAAGTGGCCCGGCTCGAGCCGGGCGGTTTCCGCATCAAAACGCTGGATAACCGCACGGTCAGCCGCGAGGCCCAGATTCTCGAGGCGGGGCCTGAGGCCATGGATCGCGGCCCCTATCCTCACTTCATGTTGAAGGAAATTTTTGAGCAGCCGGAAGCGGTGGAAAACGCGCTGCGCGGTCGCCTGAATCACTCCGAAGGGGTCGCAAAGCTCGGGGGACTCGAATCCGTGATGGATCGTCTTGAAAAAGCGCGCCATCTGATCATCGTCAGTTGCGGGACGTCTTACTATGCCGGCCTTTATGCGCGCTATGTTTTTGAGACGCTCACCGACCTGACGGTTGAGACGGAACTCGCCTCCGAATTCCGCTATCGAAAACTGAACATTCGCCAGAACACTGTTGTGCTCGCCATCAGCCAGTCCGGCGAGACGGCAGACACGCTGGCCGCCTTGCGCGAGGCGAAACGCAAGGGCGCGCTGGTGCTGGGGCTGGTGAACGTGGTGGGCTCAACCATCGCGCGCGAAACGCACGCCGGCGTTTATTCCCATGCGGGGATTGAAATCGGTGTGGCCTCGACCAAGTCCTTCATCTCACAATTGACGATTCTCGTGCTGATCGCATTGCTGATTGGGCGTGGCCGGGATCTTTCCTATGAAGAGGGGGAAAAGCTGCTGCGGGGCCTGGAGGAGGCGCCAGACCAGATCCGCGAGGTGCTGGCGCAATCGGATCACATCCGGAGCCTGGCGCAGATCTATTGCGGTGCGTCCCACTTCCTTTATATCGGTCGCAAGTACCAGTACCCGGTCGCGCTCGAAGGCGCGCTCAAGCTCAAGGAAATTTCTTACATCCACGCCGAGGGCTATGCCGCTGGCGAGATGAAGCACGGACCGATCGCGCTGATCGATCCTTCTTTCCCTACCATGGCGCTCGCGCCTGAAGACAGCTCCTACGATAAGATCATTTCCAACATTCAGGAGATCCGGGCCCGCGAAGGTCCGGTCATCGCCGTGACCACCTGGGGGAACACCCGGATCAGATCGATGGTGGATCACATCATCGAGACGCCGCGAAACCACAGCATTCTGATGCCGCTGCTCACGGTCGTTCCGCTTCAGCTTTTTGCCTACCACTGCGCGGTGCTGCGCGGGTGTGACGTGGATAAGCCGCGAAATCTGGCCAAGAGCGTCACCGTGGAGTGAGGCCGCACTTGTAGCGCCGGCGTCTTGCCGGCGATCACGAGGGGACGCTTTCGCCTGTATCTGTCATGGGACACGTTGGTCGGTTGAGCGGCAGTGGGTGTGCTTATCTTCCGATTCCCTGCGCCAGGAAGCCGCCATCAATGGCAATCACTTCGCCGGTGACGAAGCTTGCAGCATCCGAAGCCAGAAAGATGGCGGCGCCTTTGATCTCTTCCAGATTGCCGAAGCGCTGCATGGGGGTATGGGAAAGGATGGAAGCTTTTCTCCCCGGCTCGTGGATGATGGCCTTATTCAGCGGAGTCTCAAAGACCCCGGGCGCGAGTGCATTCACTGTGATATTGTAAATGGTCCATTCCGCGCCAAGCGCGCGCGTGAGCGCGGCAACCGCCCCCTTGCTTGCGCAATAGGGAGCCGCCTCATGCAGGCTCAGGAAAGAGCCAATAGAGCCGATATTGATGATCCGGCCATAGCGTTGATCCTTCATCACGCGGCCCACCATCTGGCATGTGAGCCAGGTCCCTTTCAGGTTGATATCCAGAATGCGATTCCACGTCTCATCATCAAGTTCCAGCGAAGGCATCCGCTTGGTGGTGCCCGCGGAGTTCACCAGGATGTCGATGCGGCCCATCTCCTGAAGCATGCGGTCGATCACTCGCTGGATATCCTCGCGCCGCGTCACGTCTGCCGTCACTTGAAGTGTCTGGCGGCCTTGCGAACGGATCTCTTCAGCCGTTCTCGCGACCTCGTCCGATCGCCGGCTGACGGGAACCACGTCGGCGCCAGCTTCGGCAAGACCGTGAGCGATGGACCGGCCAAGCCCGCTGGTGCCTCCAAAGACCAGGGCGCGCTTGCCGGTCAAATCAAATCCCTTATAAGCCACTTCGGAATCACCTCCAGAAAAAATTAAGCCTGCATCGTAGCATCCGGCAAAAATCGAAAGCAAGCGCTGATTGAGAAAGCTGCATTTCAGGGCGGCGGATGCGATAATACAAAGTGCGTAGCTGAATTCATGCATCCGGCAAGCTGAAAGCGTTCAGAACAAGATTCATTCATCATTGGATGGCCAACACGCCCTCTCAAACCGATCGCTTCTCAGGCGCGAACCCTGAGCCGCCGCCGCGAGGCTGGCAGGAACATCTCTCTGCCGGCAAACGCGCCTACGAGGAGGCCCGCTTCCGCGAGGCCGAGCGGGAATACAAGGCTGCGCTTCAGGCCGCGGAAGCTTTCGGCCCGAAAGATCCCCGCTTTGCGAGCACGCTTAACGACCTTGCGGAAGTGTACCGCGCCGAGGGCCGTTATAACAAAGCGGAGCCGCTCTTTTTACAGGCTCTCGCGCTGCGCGAAGAAACGCACGGCCCCAAGAGCATTCAGGCGGCGTATACGATGAATAACCTGGCTGCGCTCTACGCTGCGCAGGGAAGATTTGCCGAAGCTGAAAAGAATTACCAGCGCGCCATACAGATTCAAGAGAACGTCCTTGGTTCAGAAGATTATTCTCTGGGCGCAAGCCTCAACAATTTGGCCTTGCTCTACAAGCAGCAGAACAATTTCGCCGCGGCTCTTCCGCTCTTTCAGCGCGCGCTTGACATCTGGTTGAAATCACTGGGAGCGGAGCACCCCTATGTGGCAACCATCCTGAACAATCTGGGCGCCGTCTGCCATGCCCAAGGGAAATTCAAGGAATCTGAGTCCCTTTTCAAGCAGGGACTGACCATCAAAGAGAAAACCTTAGGTTCTCAGCATCCTGAGGTTGCGACTATCCTCAGCAACCTTGCGGAACTTTATTGCGACCAGGAGCGATATTCGGAGGCAAGACCGCTCTTTGAGCGGATGCTGGCCATCGATGAAGCAAGCTGGGGGCCGGAGCACCCGGAGATTGCAACCGGCCTGAATCAATTGGCCCGTGTGTGTGAAGCACAAGGCGATTACGCGCGGGCTGAGGAGTGCTACCAGCGGGCTCTTCAAATCCGGGAAAAAGCCTTCGGCCCCGATCATGCGCAAGTCAAAAAAATCCGAGATAAGCTGGCTGCGCTTTATCGTCTTCAGAGCCAGGGCGCGGTAGCGAACCCCCTCCCGCCTGAATCTTTTGCGAGCGTTCAGGAAATTATTCAGGAGTCGCAAGAATCCAACCCTGAAGTCGCGCCAGCGCCAGAAGAGATTGCTCCTCTGAAAGAGGCCGCAAGCATCGAGCATTTGTCGGAGCGGGCGGAGTCGTCAGAAATTGCGGCAGAAAGCCCGAAATTAGAGATTACGGAGATTCCCTTGGAGCCAGCGCCTCGGGCGGTAGATGAAGGAAAGCGCTCGTGGGACGCTTCCGAGCTCGCTGCCATTCCAAGAGCTCCGCAGAAGGCAGAGGAAGCTCAAGCGGAACCTCGCGTCGAACCGCACCCCCTCGCGGGGGAGGGTGAGAAGATAGGAGTCCGCTCGCCTGCGCAGTCTGGGGCTGTGAAGAGCGCGCGGCGCATCATCCTGATTCCTGCTTCTCAGCCTGACCTGCGACGTCCAGCCGCCGCTCAGAATCTTGCGGAACTTGCGGAGCGGTATGCGGAGGAAGGAAGGCTTGCCGAAGCGGAAAAGCTCTATGAAGGGTCTCTGGCGATTGAAAAGTCCATGTCTTCGCAGGAGGCTGGCGCGGGAGCGACGCTCAATAATCTCGGCTGCGTTCGCAAAGCGGAAGGCAAGATGGAGGATGCCGCTCGATTATTTCAGGAATCGCTGGCCATTTGGCTGAAGACTTTCGGGCCTCGTCATGCTTTGGTTGCAGCGGCTCTCAATAATCTTGCGAGTCTATGTCTCGAACGGCAAAGCTACCCGGAGGCGGAGGCGCTTTACAAGCAATCCTTGCGAATCAGTGAGAATGCTCCGCAGTCGGATTCGTCGCAGCGCGCCATCATCCTTGGCAATCTGATTGAACTGTATAGTTCCCAGGGGCGGCATCGTGAGGCTGCTGCCCTGATGGAAAAGTTTCAGCGTCGCTGAGAAGGGGACAGCGGCATAGGGTTGTCAAGGGTTTGCCGCGCCAGGAACGCCGACAGGGGGAGATTACATCCCTTTGCAACCCCAGGCGTCATCATCTGCAACAGGCCGCAGAAGCCGAGCACCCCTCGCCGGCGCCGTGATTCCATGAATTCATAGTCCAACCGGCTCTTACATGCCTTCCAAACAACATCTGCTGCGCAGTTCGATGGTAGTGGGTTCTTTTTCCTTTCTGGGCAGCCTCACGGGCATCCTGGTTGAGATCACGATTGCCGCCCACCTGGGCCTTTCGCGCAGTTCGGATACGTTTTATATCGCCTACACGGTTCCATATATCATTACCAATCTGATTTCGGCTACCGGCCAGTTTTCCCTGGTGCCTTTCTTTTCCTCTCTGGAAGCGGATTCCATTGCGCAAGACCTCTGGCAGGGTTTAAGCTACGCGCTGAATCTCGTGGCATTGGGGCTGGTTATCCTTGCAGTGGCGGGAACTCTCCTTGCCCCTTGGGTGATTCGCGGCATCGCGCCGGGCTTCACCGCAGGCCAGTCCCAAACGTCCGCGCAGCTTGCCCGCTGGCTGTTTTTCATTATTGTTCCAGCGGGTGTGGCAGAAGTTTTTCGCTCCTTCCTCTTCAGCCAGCATCGTTTTGCGCTGGGATCAGCAGCAGGATTCTTTCGCAACGTTTCGGTGATTGCCTTCATCGTTTTCGGATTTCATCGCTACGGCGACTACAGCATCGTGATGGGTTATTTTGCGGGATATCTGGCCCAGGTCTCAATTCTGGGCGGGCAGGTATTCTGGTCATTTCCCGTTCGCTATCGGCTGATGCTGCGAGGCCTCGGCAAAGCTTCCCGCCGCCTGCATGGCGCCGGCGCTTCGCAGATCGCCTCCGCCATGGGCTGGCAAGCGGTGGTGTTGGTGGAAAGGATCATCGCTTCCTTTCTGCCTCCTGGCACGATTACCGCCTTGAATTATGGCTTCAAGATCATGACGACGATTGCCGAACTCGTGGCGGGCAGCATTGGCACCAGTTCCTTGCCCTCGCTCTCGCGCGCTTTTGCGCGGAAGGCCGAAGCGGCGGAACACAAGACCTTTCGGGATGCTATTGAAATCACACTGGTGCTGCTCTCTCCTATCTCCGTTTGCTGCCTGGTATTGCCTCATCCCATCATGCAACTGGTGTTTCAGCGGGGGAATTTCTCTGCCGCCGCGACAGGCCGCATGGCTTTCATCTTCTTCTGCTACAGTCTCAGCCTGCTTCCTTTTTCGGGCCTCCGCCTTCTGAACTTCTACCTGTTTGCGCGGCACGAAATGAAAGTGTTTCTGAGCCTCTCGGCCTTGTACGCGAGCGCTGTGGCAGCGCTCGATCTTCTTTACGTCGTGGTTTTGCATTGGGGAGCGAAAGGAATCCCCCTGGCGCTGCTGACCTGTTTGGGCATCATCGGCCTCACGGTGTATTCCAAGAACCTGGCGGGCATTCGGCGATTCCTCAACCGCGAATTGGGAGTCCTGGCAGGCAAGGACCTGATTGCTTCTCTGCTGGCCGCCATCGTAATCTGGCGGCTCAGCGAGTGGGTTCACGCTCCGCAAAGCAGCGGGGGATTGCTGCTGTTCCTCTGCATCGTGTGCGGAATCGGCTGCGCCGC
>DATGKJ010000223.1:0-11527 GCA_035294685.1 Terriglobia bacterium
AAGACGCCGGTGGGGACACCGGCGCTACAGAAGAAGTCGTCACTATAATTTGTAATCCTCAATAGATTAGCGAGTTAGCACGCTCATGGTGACTGAAAATGGTGTTTTGCGCGCGCCACAGCGTATAATACGTCCATGGTCGATTTGCTGATTTTAGGCCTTTTCCTGGTGGTCTATTTCCTGGTCCTCCCGCGAATCCCGGGAATTTCCCGGTTCACCTGATCTCCAAAGCTTCCCGCTCCGTGGGGGCGCAAGAATTCATGCGGCGAGAAGAGTAAAGAATCCCCGATCGCTCGCTGAAATGCATTCCGAGGCTCGCGTCTGATGGTCTATGGACTCTTTCCTGCGCCGTGAGCTCACCCTTACCCACTCAACGGCCTTAGTCATCTCCAACATGATTGGGATAGGAATCTTCACGACTACGGGGTTCCTGATTGCAAATCTGGGCCGGCCCTGGTGGGTGATGGGCGTCTGGGCGGCGGGCGCGGTGATTGCCGTGGCCGGATGTCTTACATACGCCGAACTGGGCGTCAATTTCCCTCGCTCGGGCGCAGAATACGTTTACCTGCGCGAAGCCTGGGGAGGCGCATGGGGATTTCTGAGCGGCTGGATATCTTTTTTTGCGGGCTTTTCCGCTCCGATTGCGGCGACAGCCCTGGCCTTTGCCAGTTATCTGGGCTATTTCTCTCCGACGTTACTCCCTGGCCATGTTCGGGTTCGATGGGTCTGGCTGCACCTTGGTCCCGGCGAAGGCATCGCAATTCTTCTGGTTGTGCTTATCGCCTGCGTCAATATCCTGAGTGTGCGAAGCGCGGCTGATCTTCAAAACGTCCTGACAGGCATCAAGCTGGCCGTTCTGCTGGCATTCCTCGCCTTGGCATTTCTCTCCGGTAAAGCGCATGGCTCAAATTTTCAAAAATCGGTCTCTGGAAGCATGCCACACGGACTTGCGGCGGAGTTTGCCATCTCACTGGTGTTCGTCATGTTTTCCTATTCGGGATGGAACGCCGCCGCTTATGTTGCTGAGGAGATGAAAGACGTTGAGCGCGCGCTGCCTGTTTCGCTCGTGACGGGAGCGGTGATCGTCTCGGTTTTTTATCTGGCTCTCAATGCGGTCTTTATGATGGCTGTTCCGCCGGATCAATTGAGGGGGCGGGTCGAGGTGGGTTCGATTGCGGCTGAATCGTTGTTCGGAAGAGCGGGCGGTGGGGTGTTCAGCGGCATGATGGCTCTGGCCCTGGTTTCCTGTGTCAGCGCGATGGTGCTGGTAGGCCCGCGTGTTTACTATGCGATGGCTCAGGACAAGCTATTTTTTGTCCAGGCTGCGCGTCTGCATCCGGTTTGGAAGACGCCCGCGAGCGCTATCGTCTGGCAAACGATAGCCTCTATTGTGATGTTGTTGACCGGAAGCTTCGAGAGCCTGATTTATTACATCGGTTTCGCATTGATTCTTTTTGCCGCACTGGCCGCCGCGGGTCTTTTTCGGGTGCGGCGTCGCCCGGGTTGGAAGCGCCTTCGGGTTGCCGGCGGGTGGGTGCCGGGAGCTGCCGGTCTGTTTATCGCGGCGAGCGTCTGGATGCTGATCTATACGACGGCTTTGCGCCCCAAAGAGGCGCTCCTTGGTCTGCTGACGATCGTCGGCGGGTGGTTAGTTTATCGCTGGAGGTTCAGGGAGGGCTCGTGATCGGTGTCGCCTTGCGCCCGTTCAGAAAGATGCGAGCGTGGGTTGTTGTCCGAAAATCAAACTGGAAAATTCCTTGATCCGTTCGCGCTCGGTGCGCATATGCCGGACAGCGGCCACATAAGGCGCAAAGAGGAAGGGCGCGGCGGCGATGCTCAGGAAAAACTTCTGCACGCGAGAGAATGGCGAGAATTCGCCGTTGCGGACAGAGAGCACGGTCGGATAGTAACGCAGCACGACCCCGTAAATATCCGCGGCAAGCGACAAATGATTGGAATGCGGCCCGAAGGCCTGGCTTCGGCCGGCGCGAATATCAGCGATGAATTCCTCGCGGTTGCGGGCGGGGCTGGCGGTGTAGCTGCGGCCAATCCGGCGCAGGGTGTGAGAGTCGCTTCCCGCCACGATGCCTACCTGCCGTCCAATGCTGCGGAATCGTTCGATTAAAGCCACAATTAACGCATTGTGTTCGCGCTGAAGCGTGCCGTTGCGCACTTCAAAAATGTTGAACAACTCCGACATGCGTTCAATGAACTCCCGCACGCGCGCCGCATTCCAGAAATCGTGGAAAAAATGGTTGAGCACGTAGAGCAGGTTGTTCTGGCGAAGATAGGCCACCAGTTCTTCGGTGTTGCCGCGCAGCTTCTGGATTTCGCGGTGCTGGGTTTCGTTGTGGCCATACACGCCGATGTGAATTTCGTGATGAAAATTGGGCAGGCGGGCGGTAACTTCCTCGCCCATCATGAAGTCCGGCATGTCGCCGAACTGGTTCAAAAGTTCGAGGCAGCCGTCGATGGAATCGTGATCGGTGATCGTCACCAGGTCCATGCCCCGCTCCTTGGCGCGGCGATAGACGTCGATGGGTTTCGAGTAGCAATCGCGGGCTCTTAGGAAACGCAGATGCTTCACTTGACCGGAAAATCGGCTGTGGCAATGAAGATCCGCCTTGAAGGGTTTAGCTGCCATCTCGATCGCGCTCTCATGTTATATTACGCACTTTGTGCGACGCGGGGCAAGCCTGAGTTGGAATTTTCAGATCCGTGGCGCACAGGATGCATGACATGAGAGAAGCGGTTCTTCGAGTGGCAGCTTCCATGAAAAACGCGCTGGGCCGATGCTCCGTCTGCCTGTTCTTTGCGCTTGCGTGCATTTTTCTCGCAGCGGCGGCTGGCCAGGCGGCTTCGCCGATCACTTATGTGGTAGACCTCAGCCACCCCGAATCGCATCGGGTGGGTGTAACGCTGACTATTCCCGAAGCTCACGCTCATACGGAAATTCAATTTCCGGCGTGGAATGCTCTTTATCAAATCCGCGATTTCGTGCGGCACGTTCAAAATCTCCAGGCGCGATGCGACGGCCAGCCCGCGGGATTGATTCCCGAGGACCGCAATACGTGGTCAAGCGAACGCGCCTGCGCCCCGCTCGTCGTTCAGTATCAGGTCTATGCGGATGACCCCGGAGTTTTTTCCAGCGAATTGATCCCTGGTCATGCTTTCCTGAATCTGGCCGAAGTGCTCTTTTATATTTTGGATCGTCGCAATGAGCCTGCGCGCGTGCGGTTCATTCTGCCGCCTTCGTGGAAGCTGGTTACGCTGATGCCAGAAGATTCTGGCAGCGGAGAATACGTCGCGCCCAGTTATGATGCGCTGGTGGATAGTCCGGTTGAGGCAGGGGAATTCCAGATGTATTCCTTTTCGCAGGGCAAGGCTGTTTATCGCGTCGTCGTGAGGGGAAATCCAGCGGATTATTCGTCTGCGCGTCTTCTGAATTCAATTGCAAAGGTCACCGCTGCTGAAACTGCCTTGATGCGCGATGTTCCCTTTTCCCGCTATACGTTCATTTTTCATTTCCCTGAAACCGATGGCGGAGGGGGGATGGAGCATCGCAATGGAACGGCGATCAGTTTTCCAGCCGCTCAACTTCGGGATAACTGGAAGGGGCTGGAATCCACCATCGCGCACGAATTCTTTCACCTCTGGAACGTAAAGCGAATTCGCCCGCAAGGACTCGAACCCATCGACTATATTCATGGGAATGACACGCGCGACTTGTGGTTTTCCGAGGGCGTCACCAGCACTTATGCAAGGCTTGCGCTTCTTCGCGCCGGGTTAGTGGACCGGCAGGAGTTTTACGAGCACCTGGCTCAGGAAATTCACGAGCTTCAGAGGCGGCCCGCGCGGCATTTCCAGAGCGTGGAAGCGGCGGGAATGGATGCGTGGCTTGAAAAATACCTGGATTACGGTCGCCCTGAGCGGAGCATTTCTTATTACAATAAAGGCGAGCTTTTGGGTTATCTTCTTGACCTTGGCATTCGCCACTTCAGTGAGAATCGTCATAGCCTGGACGACCTGATGCGGCTTTTGAATCAGAACTTTGCCGGGCAGCATCGTTATTTTACGGATGAGGATCTGGAACGCCTGATCGCCTCCCTGGCCCCGCCCGCTTCATGGGTGCATAATTTTTTCAGGCAGGATATAACGGGAACCGCAGAACTGGATTACGAGAAGTACCTGGCCTATGCCGGCCTGAAGCTGGTGACGGAAGCTTCTACGGAGCCCGACTGGGGATTTCAGGCGGCCCGCAACTTTGAGGGATTGATTCAGGTTGCCGCAGTCGATCCCGAAAGCAACGCTGCGCACGCGGGCCTTGAGAACGGCGACGTGCTGATGAAAATTAACGGCCAGGTGATTTACGCCCTGCCGCAGGATATTCTTGGCGTGAAGCCGGGCGAGAAAGTGAGCGTGCAGGTGCGGCGAGGACCTCGTTGGGTGACCATTCGATTCAATCTTGGCAAACGGCAGGAGACGGAATATCGCGTGGAGGAGGTTTTGAGTCCGTCGCCTCAACAGCTTGCTATCCGAACCGGCTGGCTTGAGGGGAAAACATCAGGCTTGTCAGGCTCTGAAATTCCATGATCCGCTCACTCTTCGTGATCTCGTTCGCTTTGGCCTATGTTCTGATGGTAGGTACGCCCTATCTGCTTTACACGTTCCTGACTGGAAATACGGATCCCATTTACCGGGTGGGAGTCCTGGGGGCGAAGTTGACTCTCCGACTGGCCGGTGTGCGGCTGGAGGTGCGCGGGCGGGAAAAAATTCCTCAGGGACGCGCCTCGGTTTATATGGCCAATCATCAGAGCAATTGCGATCCGCCCGCGATTGTGAGCTTACTGCCGCCGGTCTTGATTTTAGTTAAGAGAGAATTTTTCCGTGTGCCGGTTCTGGGGTGCGCCATGCGTCTGCGAGGTTTTATTCCCATCGATCGCAAAAATCGCGGAGGAGCCATTCGGGCTCTGGAACAAGCCACGCGATTCCTCATGGCAGGGCATTCATTTCTGGCTTTTCCCGAGGGTACGCGGAGTGTGGATGGCCGTCTGCTGCCTTTCAAGAAGGGCGTCTTCATCATGGCGCTCAAAGCGGAGGCGCCAATA
Source organism: Terriglobia bacterium (assembly GCA_035294685.1). Taxonomy (GTDB): domain Bacteria; phylum Acidobacteriota; class Terriglobia; order UBA7540; family UBA7540; genus RH2-MAG17b. The sequence continues at coordinate 5,109 of DATGKJ010000223.1, forward strand.
GTCCCCATCTCGATTTCAGGTAGCCGAAAGATCATGCCCAAGGGGCAGCCGGTGATTCGCTCCGGGGTTGTTCGTGTTATGTTTCACGACGTTGTCGAAACCCATGGCTGTAATATGGAGGATTTGGAGTCGATTCAGGGTCGGGTTCAGGCAGCTATTCTCTCCGGGCTTGCCGCCGAGGAGAGATCGCTGGAGGCGGTAGCGTGACCGAGAATCGTTTCTAAGGAGGCAGCGTCGGAATCGATACAGCATGGTGATCGCCAAAAGATACCTTATTTCAGGAAGGGTGCAGGGTGTGGGATACCGTTTCTTTGCTGAACGGGAGGCGAGTCGTCTGGCAATTCGCGGATACGTAAAAAACCTGCCCGATGGGGATGTGGAAGCTTACGCCATCGGAAGTGAAAGCGCTCTCGCCGAGTTCAAACGACGACTGAAGGAAGGCCCGCGGGGCGCTTATGTCACCCGCGTCGAAGAGACCGAGCAGCCGATTGACCGCGACTATAACCGCTTTGTCATTGAGACCTGACTTTCTCCGAGCGCCTTTTTTCAGGTGTTAGAGAAACGTTACAGGCTGTTGTTCAACATTCGATTCGTGGAGGAATTGTGGAGGACCTCAAACGTCTGATTCGTGAAGTGCCGGATTTCCCGAAGCCCGGAATTCTTTTTTATGATATTACGACTTTGCTGAAGGATCCTGTCGGGCTCCATCGCGCTGTCGATGCGCTTGCAAACCACTACGTGGGTCGGAAGATTGATCGGGTGGTAGGGATTGAAGCGCGCGGATTTATTTTTGCTCCCATGGTAGCTTATCGGCTCAACGCGGGTTTCGTCCCGGTACGCAAGCCCAAAAAGCTTCCGGCGGAGGTTGCGCGAGCCAGCTACCATTTGGAGTATGGCGCGGATTCGCTCGAAATGCATCGGGACGCTATTGAGGAAGGGCACAGCGTCTTAATCATCGACGATTTACTGGCCACGGGGGGAACTGCGTCCGCCGTCGCAGGGCTTGTGGAACAAGTCAACGCGCGCGTGGCGGGGTTGGGATTCCTGATTGAGTTGGAGTTTCTGAAGGGGAGGGAGAAGCTCTCGCAGTATGATATCCACGCGGTCCTGCGGTATTGAGGCGAAGAGGTGCACTGGAAAACTTCGTGCAGACGAAGGCCCGTTAGCTCAGCGGGTTTGCTCGAAACGGTGATGACAGGTTATGTGGGCAGGTCTCGGGAATCTTTTTCAGAATCGACGCCTAACTCCTTGAGAAGGCTATCGAGAAAGAATTCTTCCGGGAGAGCTCCTTCGATGTAAGAACTTCCATTGATCACGGTTTTAGGGACCGCGTAAACTCGATGCTGCGCGACAGCGTCAGGGAACTCGGTAGCTTCGATACAATCCGCTTTAATCCAATCATTCTCGATTGCGAAAGAGTGAGCCAGGCGCACGGCCTGGGGGCAGTGCGGTCAGGTCGGCGTTACAAATACTTCCAGATGAAGCGGCTGGTTGATATGGGTGAGTTTTTCCTTTGTTTCCGGCTTCAGTCCGGAATCGTTTTTTGAGATATGGAGGATCGCGTCGAGCAGCGTTGAGAATTCATACCCTGCGGGCAAGCCATAGAATCGAACGCCGTAGTCTTTGCCGTTGCGAATGACGGTGGCCGGAACCTTGTCGATGGCATATTCGGCAACTTTTTCCTTCTCAAGCAGGAAATTATGGACTTCGAGTGACAGCTTGTCAGAGGTTCCGGAGAGTTCTTCGAGCAGCATGCGAGCTTCACGGCCGTATTCTAGGTTAAGTTCCTGCGTGAAATGGATTAATTTCACCGGACTCGTCATTTCCTGTAATCTTTCGCGGATTTCGGCCAAGTCGCTTTCCCTTAGCAAAGGCATGATCTTTCCTCACTTTGAATTTGCAGGCTAACATGAACAACTTCAACGCATCAATTCAGCACTATTATATTTCAGATGCGTTAGAGAGCGTCCTTGTTTCAAACAGGCTATAGAGAGGGGCGTGGGAAGCGAGCGACTGCGCACAGAGCCTTGTGCGGGGCTGTGAAGTCCCGTAAGTTTCGCTGACTACCTTTATTTTTGAGAAACAAGATACAATTCTAGTTTTGTGCGTCCGTGAAGCGCCACAGAAGATGGCGGGGTGCCGCAAACGATGTGGTAAACGGTTTGGGCGTAAGCTTGTTGCGAAGAGGAATAGACAAAAAGTGGAAAACCAGGACAATCAGCCGATAATCCCGCAGCCATTCGTATCCGAAGAGCCGTTGTCGCCTGAAGAGCGAGCGCGGCGCCGGTTCGTGGGCTGGCTCCTGGGCATTGTAGGAGCCGTCGTTGGAGTTTTGTTGTGCATCCCGCTGGTTCGCATGGCGCTTTATCCGCTTTTCGCCAAATCCGGCAGGGCAGGGTGGTCAGACCTCGGCGATGCGAATCAGTACGCTTCCTTGGCAGCGCCCGAGCGGCGCGTGATCCAGATCCAGAATATTGACGGGTGGCGGCAGACGATTTCAGAAAAAGTGGTTTATGTGACGAAAGGTCCGAATGGAAAGCTGCGAGTGCTCACCGCTGTTTGTCCGCACCTGGGCTGCGAAGTAGCCTGGGATGCATCACTGAATAAGTTCAAATGCCCCTGTCACGGCGGGACATTCGCGCCAGATGGGAAGTACATTTCCGGGCCTCCGCCGCGCGGGATGGATACTCTGCCGGTGGATATCCAGAATGGCCGCTTGATGGTGCGATACGAGTATTTCCGTAATCTGGTTCCGAACAAAGAAGTCATTGGATAATATCCTGTAATCGACAACCGCATCTCGCGTGAGCAGCCTGAAATGCAGGTCGTGTCGATTAAGAGTGTTTTCTATGTCAGATTCTCCCGTTACTGCAAAGCCTCCCATGGACATGCAAAGCAAAGAGCCGCGGGGCGTTTCCAACTGGCTCGATGAACGCACCGGCTGGAAAGAGATGATGCACGAATTCCTGGATGAACGCATCCCGGGAGGCGCGCGGTGGTCGTATGTTTTCGGCTCAGGCCTGCTCTTTATTCTGCTTTCTCAGGTTGTGACCGGCATTTTCCTGGCGCTGTACTACGTTCCTTCCGCTGACCACGCTCACACGACCGTTGCTTATATCATAAAGGTCGTTTCAGACGGCGCCTTCCTGCGCAGCGTTCACTCCTACGGCGCAAGCATCATGGTGATCCTGCTGGTCGTTCACATGACGCAGACGTTCCTGTTCGGCGCCTACAAGGGGAAGCGGGAACTTCTCTGGGTTGTGGGCTGCATCCTCTTCGCTTTGGTGCTAGGGATGGCCTTCACAGGTTACCTTCTGCCATGGGATGAGCGTTCCTACTTCGCTACGGCGGTGGGCACGAACGTCATCAGCGAGGTTCCTGTCATTGGCCAGTGGCTTAAATTAGTGCTGCGCGGCAGCGCGGGAATGGGAACGCTGACCATTTCGCGCTTCTTTGTGGCGCACGTCTTCTTGCTTCCTGCCGCCTTGTTGATTTTCGTTGGGGCTCACCTTTTTCTGTTCCGCCGCTCAGGCCCGGCGGGTCCTCCCAGCGCTGATCCAGTCGCCCTGAAGGCCAAAACCGAAAGGTTCTATCCCAAACAGCTTTTGATGGATTCAGCCTTTGCTTTGCTGCTGATCGTGATTTTGGCTTTGTTGGCCTACTTTGTGCCAAAAGCTTTGGGTCCCAAAGCCAATCCTGCGGATACGCAGTTCATTCCGCGGCCTGAATGGTACTACCGCCCCATCTTCCAGTGGCTTAAATATTGGGAGGGGCCGCTTGCCGTGATTGGCATTCTGGTGGTGCCGGGCATCCTCACCGTGCTGCTGGTCTGCTTGCCTTTTTACGATCGCCGGCCCGAGAGACGACCGCACAAACGTCCTGTGGCGGTGGGAATTTATTCGGTGGTTCTTCTCGCTCTGATCGCGCTGGGGATTATCAGTTATCACGTGGACCATGCTGACCCCAGCGTGGCCGCGCAGCTTGCTCGCCAGGAGGAAGCAGAGAAGGAATTCATGCGCCAGCCCTTTCAGCCCGAAATGGCGGCGGGCTCGGCGAGCGCTGTCGCGGCCGCATCTTCGAGCTCTGAGAATCCGCTCATTGCCAAAGGAAAACAGATTTTCGAATCGAATGGGTGCGTGGGGTGCCATGGCGCTGGCGGAGTGGGCACAACCATGGCCGTCAAATTGATAGGCATCGGGCAGAAACTTCCGCCCGATAAGCTCGCCGACCTCATCCGCCATCCCAACGCCAAAATGAAGGCAGGAGGCATGCCTGCTTTTCCGTTCTCCGATGAGGATATGAAGGCATTGATTGCCTATCTCGACAGCCTGAAATAGGGGATACTCGGAGTCTGGAGGCGGCGCCCGGTATTTTGGGATGGAAATTCCCCGCTGGCGCCAGAAAGCTTGCGGTGATCTGCCAGGTTGAGCGGCTCGGACTCGTCGATTACGCGGAGGGTCTTGAGCTTCAGAAGCGCCTTGTTGCGCAGCGTAAAGCTCATGCGATATTAGACACGCTTCTGTTGCTGGAACATCCCCATGTCTATACGCTGGGTCGCAATGCGCGTCGCGAAAACCTACTGGTCACGCCGGAATTCCTGCAAAAAATTGAGGTCCGGGTCATCGAAACCGACCGCGGCGGCGACATTACTTATCACGGGCCCGGTCAGTTGGTGGGTTATCCGATCTTCGATCTCACTCAGCACCGACGCGATATCGCCTGGTATATGCGCTCACTGGAAGAGGTTTTTATCCGCGTCGCAGGGGATTTCGGCGTTCAGGCAGGCCGCATCCCCGGGCTTACGGGCGTGTGGGTGGGCGATGAAAAGATTCTGGCCCTGGGCGTCCACATCTCGCGCTGGATCACTTCGCACGGCTTCGCTTTCAATGTGAATACGGATTTGCGTTACTTTGAGTGGATCATCCCTTGCGGCATCCGCGAGAAGGGCGCGACCTCATTAGAGAGACTGTTGGGCAGGTCCGTCGAGATGCAGCAAGTGATCGATCGGGTTGTGGAGCGATTCGGAGAAGTCTTTGGAATGGAGATGCGAATGTGGAGCGCTCCTGTGCCGGCGCATCATGAGCGGGCGATAAGCTCTGAAAAGGTTGATTTGTAAGCCGCCTTTTGTGTTTTGGGCCGCAGCGGGTGATCTCACTGCCTTGCCACGCGGTCTCGCCGAAAGGTCGCCAATCCTCGTGCTGGAGTGCGGCATTTGGCGCCAGACGCTCCGATGCTTAATAGGTCGCCGATCTATCGTGGGAAAAACGACTTCAACACATAAATCGCATGCTTCTGATGTCACGACGCTTCGGCGCATGCTCTATTATCTGAAGCTTACCCGCGAATCTGAATTCCGCATTGAAAAGGCGCTGTATCGGCAGGGGAAAATTGTTGGCGGCGTTTATGTGGGGCGCGGGCAGGAAGCGATGGGCGTAGGCTCAGCGATTCAGTTGATTGAGGGCGACGTCGTCTTGCCCAGTCACCGGGATTTTTCCTCCTTTCTGATTCGCGGCATTCCTCTGAAGGATATCTTCTGCAACTGGATGGCGCGCGCCAATGGCCCCACGCGAGGGCGCGAAAATACCTTGCATATCGGCAATCTCGAATGCGGCCTTATTCCGATCATTTCTCCCCTGGGCGATACCTGCCCTGTAGCGTGCGGCGTCGCCCTCGCCATGAAACAGCAAAGGAAAAATAATGTTGTGCTGGTTCACTTCGGCGAAGGCACGAGCAGCCGTGGGGACGTGCACGAGGCGATGAATCTGGCGGCGGTGATGAAGTTGGCCGTCATTTTCATCTGTAACAACAACGCTTATGCCTATTCCACGAGCACGGAAAAGCAATATGCCGTTAAAGACCTGGCGGTGCGAGGAGCGGCCTATGGCATGCCAGGAGTTAAAGTGGACGGCAACGATGTCCTGGCTGTTTATCAGACCGTTGCAAAGGCTATCGTCCGCTCAAGGAAGGGTGACGGGCCGAGCTTTATTGAATGCAAGACGTTTCGCATGACGGGGCATTCCGCTCACGATGCAGCAGAATACGTCCCTGAAAAGCTCATGAAGCAATGGGAGGCAAAAGATCCCATATTGCGGTTTGAAAAATATCTTCTTGCGCGACAAGTCCTGACCCGGAAGGATATTGAAGAATTGAATGAGGCGGTCAAAAAAGAAGTGGATGAAGCCGTCGCTTTTGCGGAGGCTTCACCGCTTCCGGAAGGACCCGAGGCTTTCGAAGGGGTTTATTGTGGCGCGGATTGTTGGTGGGAGCAGCCCGCGAAGGAAAGCTGACCCTGGCGTGATTTTTCGATTGAGCGCATTCAAGCGTCACGGCTACCGGTCGTCAAACGAAGAGAATGTCAATGCCTGTTTTGACTTATGTTGAGGCGATTCGTCAGGGAATTTGGGAGGAGATGGAACGCG
>DATGKJ010000224.1:0-5283 GCA_035294685.1 Terriglobia bacterium
CAGAGTGTCGATGAACTCTTCCATCTGGATCACGGAGCCGCGAAGCGAATAGACACGAGCCCCCGCGAGGTCCGCTTCTGCGCACTTCAGGAAAATGCGCGCTGTATCGTCGACGTACTGCATATCAAATCCACCGGTGAACCGAATCGTATAAGGCCGGCGCACAACAATAGACTTAATGGCTTTGGTCGGGGCTGAGGTTAACCCCTGATCGCGGCCTACGCCGTAAACGGCCCACGGTCTCAGACCGATGCTCGAAATACTCTCGGTTGCATAATATACGCGCGCGTTGCCCTCGTTGCATTGCTTGAAAACTCCATAATGCGTGCCCGGATGCAAAACGGCATCTTCGGCCACAGTCACTCCACCGTAAAATTCTTCCGGCCCAAACACCGCTGCGGAACTGGCATAGACGATGCGCCTTACCAGGTCCCGATGGCGTCGCGCCACTTCAAAAACGTTCAACGTGCCAAGCACGTTCACCTGAGCGCCCCGTACCGGATTTGCAGCGCAGGCAGGAACCTGGAGAGCCGCCAGGTGGATGATATGAGTGATGCCGTGCTCCACTACGGCGCGTTCCAGACTCTCGGTCTCCGTCACATCTCCCTGGATGAAGCCTGCCGCACGGAGGTGCTCCCTAGGAAGGAGCGCCTCAAGCCGGTGGACTTTTGGATCGGTGTCGAAAATCCACGGTTGATCCCCCCGCTCGACGAGATTTTTCACAATCCAGGCGCCAATGCATCCTTTAGCACCCGTTATCAGGAAGCGTGAGTGCTTATTTTCGCCCTGCCGGGCTGTTTCTCCATCAACTCTTTTATTTTCCATGCGACGCATTATAAGCATCCGAGGGTGAATCTCAAAGCAAATTTCAAAAAACATTTCATGATTTTAGAATAAGAAACCGATTCGACGGGTCTTCTTAACTTCTCGCTCAGATGCCTTCTAAATCTCGTCCACCGGTTAGGGTATTTTCTTACTGAATTGCCCCCCTGACGAAAAATTATTCATTCCAATAGACGAAATACTAAACCATTTTTATTGACGCTCACGATGCGGATGTGCTACAAATAGAGCTTTAGCAAACAATTTCTTTAAATCTCTCCTGAATGTTATCCTGACTCTTTCAGATATGAATTACCCCTCAATCTACTGCGTCTCGCCGCAGTTGCGGAGGCGAAGCGCAACCGGAGGATAGTTTCTATGGACCTACATGCCCTTGCACTCATCGCGGGCATTGTCATTCCGACGCTCGTTATTGTGTTCGTGCTTGCCCGTTATGTGTTGCCTCAGGATGCCCACGCCCCAGAGAGGCGGGCAGCCTTGAACAACGTCAGAGCCCGCGGAGCGGCGTTCTTTCACCCTATGCGTCGATGTCTGGCAGGCGCCTGGGCTGAACGCATCCGAATTGCCAGAAGGTTCGCTGGCAGCGCGGGGCTGCTTCTGCTCGGCGCAGCCGTTGCCGCGGCCCAGCCTGCAGAGCAGGTGGCCGGCGAAGCCAACCTGCAACTCCCTGATTTCACCCAAGTTCAGTTCCTGGGTCTCGATGGCCACAGGCTGCTGATGTTCGGCATTCTGTTTTGCATCTTCGGACTCATCTTCGGCCTGGTCATTTACAGCCGACTCAAGGGCTTGCCTGTTCACCAATCCATGAAGGAAATGTCCCAGTTGATCTGGGAAACCTGCAAGACTTATCTCATCACCCAAGGCAAGTTTTTGTTCCTGCTTTGGATATTCATTGCGGTGATCATCATCGTGTATTTCGGCGTGCTTCTGAACTTTGAGGCCGTTCGGGTAGGCATTATTCTGGCCTTCAGCGTCTTTGGGATCTGTGGAAGCTATGGCGTCGCCTGGTTCGGCATCCGCGTCAACACCTTTGCCAATTCTCGCACTGCCTTCGCCAGCCTTCGTGGAAAACCCTTCCCGGTTTATGAGATTCCACTTCAGGCGGGCATGAGCATCGGCATGATGCTGATCAGCGTTGAGCTTCTGATGATGCTGATCATCCTGCTCTTCATCCCCGGATCTTATGCTGGGCCGTGCTTTATTGGCTTTGCTATTGGCGAATCGCTGGGCGCAGCGGCGCTCCGCATTGCCGGCGGCATCTTCACCAAAATCGCCGATATCGGCGCCGATCTGATGAAGATTGTCTTTAAGATCAAGGAAGATGACGCACGCAACCCGGGCGTGATTGCGGACTGCACTGGAGACAACGCTGGCGATTCCGTGGGGCCGAGCGCTGATGGCTTTGAAACCTACGGCGTGACGGGCGTGGCGCTGATTGCCTTCATTTTGCTAGGCGTCCGAAATCCCGTGGTGCAAGTCCAATTGCTCGTCTGGATATTCGTTATCCGCGTCGCCATGCTGGTGGCCGCTGCCGGCGCTTACTATGTAAACGGCGCGCTGGCCAAGGCCAGGTATGCGAACGTCAGTCATATGAACTTTGAAGCTCCGCTAACTTCCCTGGTCTGGATCACTTCGTTTGCCTCGATTGGCCTCACTTACCTGATCTCCTGGATTACGGTTCCGAACCTTGGCGGCGACCCAACACTGTGGTGGAAGCTCTCGACCATCGTTTCCTGCGGAACGCTCGCCGGCGCGATCATTCCGGAACTGGTGAAGGTCTTCACCTCCACCGAGTCGCGCCACACGAAAGAAGTGGTGGTTTCAGCGAGGCAGGGCGGTGCGTCTCTGGATATCCTCTCCGGCTTTGTAGCCGGCAACTACTCCGCCTATTACCTCGGGCTCGTGATGGTGCTGCTGATGGCCATTGGCTCCTGGATGAGCGTCAAGGGCCTGCAAAATATCATGCTGGCGGCGCCGGTATTTGCCTTCGGTCTGGTCGCCTTCGGCTTTCTGGGCATGGGGCCGGTGACGATTGCGGTGGACTCCTACGGCCCGGTCACCGACAATGCCCAATCGATTTATGAACTTTCCTTGATCGAGCATGTTCCCGGCGTCAGGCAGGAAGTGAAGCGGGATTACAACGTGGACGTCGATTTCGAGCGCGCCAAGGAAATGCTCGAAGCCAACGATGGCGCGGGAAATACCTTCAAGGCTACGGCCAAGCCGGTGCTGATTGGCACGGCGGTGGTCGGAGCCACGACGATGATCTTTTCCATCATCATGGCGCTTACCTACGGCTTGACGGCGAATGTGGACAAACTCTCCCTTCTGCACGCGCCCTTTGTGCTGGGCCTGATCACCGGCGGCGCCATCATTTACTGGTTCACCGGCGCTTCCACACAGGCGGTCACTACCGGCGCATATCGGGCGGTGGAGTTTATCAAAGCCAACATCAAGCTGGAAGGCGTCGAGAAAGCATCGGTCAGCGATAGCAAAAAGGTGGTCCAGATCTGCACTCAATACGCGCAGCGAGGTATGCTGAACATCTTCATTGCGGTGTTCTTCGTCACACTGGCCTTCGCGTTCGTCGAGCCTTTCTTCTTTATCGGCTACCTTATTTCGATAGCCACCTTCGGCCTCTACCAGGCCATCTTTATGGCAAACGCTGGCGGAGCCTGGGATAACGCCAAGAAGATTGTCGAGGTGGAGTTGAAACAGAAAGGCACCGAACTTCATGATGCCACGGTTGTGGGCGACACGGTGGGCGATCCGTTTAAGGATACGTCTTCGGTGGCGCTGAATCCCATCATTAAGTTCACCACGCTCTTTGGCTTGCTGGCGGTAGAACTGGCGGTACGGCTCACGGCCACAACCGGCGGCGCGCTGACGCACGTTCTGGCTGCCATATTTTTTGCTGCGTCATTCTACTTCGTGTATCAGTCGTTCTATGGCATGCGGATTCGCGCCACGGCGCCCGCTGAAGCCACAACGGCTCCAGCCACCGCTGACAAAACCTTTGTAGATGCCAAGTAAATCGGCGCGATAGCGACGTGCGCGGTTTGGACAAGGATTGCAACCCTCAGCGCCTACCCCTCATGAGGGCTGCAACGCCTTTTCGTGTATCGGGCGGCTTCCGCAGCGTTTTCCGGCCTCAACCCTTCTGTTCGCCCGTTCGGACGCTTCAGGCTCGGCGTTATCGTCAGTTTTCAGGCCGACGCATTGAACGGCGCCATATTCCATGGCGCCGGCTCTGGTTCCTGACGGAAGCTCCACGGTAGTGCGAAACCATCCACTCCGCGAAATGGCCCAATCCGCGCGGCCCCGATCCGACAGCAGTCCTCTCAAAAACCAAATCAGGCCACTCATGGCGGAAACTCTTTGCAACGCAGATCAGTCGAATTTTTAGCGACCCTTTAAGGCTCCAGATAGGCTAGAATTCCCAATTTCGGAATTACAGGAAGGGAGGAATTCGATGTCCTACGGGCTGTTGACCTTTGTCCTAAGAAACCGATCTATCGCGTGGCTGTTCGCTTTCGCGCTTGCCTTTAGCGCACCTGCCCTGGCGCAGCAATCCCTGACAATTCATAACGATCATTTAACAGTGGCCGTCCAGCCGAAAGACGGCTCCTATGAAATCTCAACGCCGGCCATTCACGGCCCGGCGCTGATTTCGCGCGTGGGGGCGGAAATCAATCAACGCTGGATCCGCTCCACAGATTATCCACGACATCGGGCGAAACAGGGGGTCTCTCACGATTTGCTCGGCGCAGGCCACACCCTCGAAATCACTTTCAGCGGGCTTCCCAACGAACCTGAACTGGTTTGTCTGCTCACCCTCTACGATCAGCAACCGTACGGCTCGATCCAGGTCACTGTCGAAAACACGACGAGGCGAGCCGTGACTGTACAGGCCATTCGAGTGGTCGATGCCCAGGACGAACCGCTTATCAATCTGGGCGCGCCGGAAGAAGACGACCGCGTCATGGCCGAAACCTACACCGAAGACCCTTCCATTCATATCGGGACTCTCAGCCAAGCGCCGCATGGCGCCTACTTTGGCGTGCGCGATGACCTGATTTACAACCTGCAAAGCAAGCAGGCTCTTCTCCTGGCGGCGCTCACCTCCGACCGCTTCCTAACCATCTCCCACCTGCAGGTGACGCAACCGGCATCTCCAGGCGCCGCGCGGATTGCTTCCTTCACAATGGATTCCACCGGAACCACCGAGGCTGTCCTGACGCGCGATCCCATCGCGCCCGAGCAAAGGGTGACGCTCAGCCTGCCCGTAGCCCCGCGGCGCGGCGCTCTTTCATCCGAGCTTGTCCTCTTTGACGCAGGCTCGCGCTACTTCAACATGCTCGAACGTTACGGCGCCGCCGTGCGCAGCCTGCATCAGGCGCGGGTTTCGAGCAAAGCTCCCATGGGATGGTGGAGCTGGAC
>DATGKJ010000225.1:0-8369 GCA_035294685.1 Terriglobia bacterium
AAATTGCAGTGGTTCGGCTTGTAGAAGCAAACCCGCTGGGAGCATGAGAATGCGCCCCCCCGATCCAAGTTCAAGCGGCACGGAGGAACCTCGCCGCTGGCCTCTGTCGAAGAGGGCATCGATGTGTACACCACTCGAGCGCGCTGCTTCGCGCTGCAAGCTTGAGGACATGAATAGATTTGGCGTCACATCCACCAATGAGCGTTTGGTGTTATCAAACGACTTGAGGGCAAAAGGGCAAGTCCTCAAGGTTAGCCCATGATCGCCCGATTTTAAGGGCGCGCACAGTTCTAGCCAGATCATAACGGCGCTTATCTTGGCGACGAATACCAGAGTGAGGAGCACCGCATGACACTGAAAACCGGGCAGTATGTTCGTCATTTGAAATATGGTTGGGGTACAGTCCTGGAGCAGACCCATGATGAGACCATGGTTTATTTCAACAGCGTGGGCGTGAAAAGGTTTGCAGCTTCTCTAGCGGCGTTCACCGCCATCCAGGATAAAACGCCCAAAAAGCCCTGCGACCGGCAGCCGCGTCGTTAGGCGCAACGAATGTCCCATGCTCCGATGTTTTACTGCATGCTCATTCCTGTGAAGGAGCAGGGCGTAAATTTGTCTTATAAGCTCCGGGGAGAAAATGGAGTTGCGCATTTCCCGCCTGACCCGGCGCGTTCGTGATTGGTCCTCTTCCAACCCTTCCCTCCCAAAAACTCCAAAGCTTTGCAGGGCCGATTGTCTGCTAATATGGCTTATAGCCCTGTGGCAACCAACTTTGCAATCGTTGCCTTGGGTTCGCGAGCATGGATTGATCTATTCATACTCGGAGACCCTGGAATAGATGACAGATTTGTATATCCTCGGCGGGCGGCAGCGAAGGGATTTCAAGAGTCTGGAAGAGGAATGGTTTCTTTTCGAAAAGGCTTTGATTATCCACGCCAACGCCGAGACTGGCGCTCACAAAATTTGTGTGGAATATGAGACGCCGCCCGAAGCCCGGGCCACAGAGCGCAGCTCAATTCTGTTCAAAGCAGGCGCTCTTAGAGGCGATAAACTGTACGCTTGCACCTCCACGGAGGTGATGATCTATAAGACGCCGGAATTCGAGCGCCTCGCTTACATCTCACTACCCTGCTTCAATGATCTTCATTACGTGTGTCCGACTCCAGATAATAACCTGATGGTGGTGATTACAGGTCTTGACATGGTCGCCGAGATAACTCCAGAGGGCAAAGTTCTGCGCGAGTGGAGTGTCTTGTTTGATGATCCCTGGCAACGCTTCTCGCGCCAAATTGACTATCGCAAGGTGCCCTCCAACAAGCCTTATCGCGCGCACCCTAATTTTGTGTTCTGGATCGGTCAGGATCTCTGGGTGACGCGAGCCGATCTCAAAGATGCCGTGTGCCTCACCCATGCGAATCAACGCATCGGCATCGACATTCAGATGGTCCACGATGGCGTTCCATTTCAGGATCACATTTACTTCACTTCGGTGGATGGCAAGCTCGTCAAAGTGAATCAGAAAACCCTTCAGATTGATCAGATGATTGATCTGAATTATGTGGATAATCCGGATCGTGTCCTGTTGGGCTGGTGTCGCGGCGTCTATGTGGTCGATGAGAAAAGGGTCTGGGTCGGGTTTACGCGAGTCCGCAAAACGAAGTGGAAGGAAAAAGTTTTATGGGTCAAGCAACAGGCATTTGGCCCGAAAGAAAAGCCTACCCGCATCGCCCTCTACGATCTGGAGGCACAGAAGATCCTTCAGGAGATTGATCTTGAGGATCTTGGCATGAATGCGGTCTTCAACATGCTCCCGGCTCGGGATGCTACTCTCATCCCACTATCCAACGGATGACCAGCCCAAGCCTATCGCTAAAAGTCTATCGGGACTTGGAATCTCTTCAGGAACTTCGTCCCGCCTGGGAAGATTTGCTCGCGCACTATCCCGCGGCTTCCATTTTTTCCACCTGGGAGTGGCTTGCGCCCTGGTGGCGAGCCTTCGGAAGCCATCAGCGGCAATGGGTTATCGCATTTTTTGATAATTCAGGAGAGCTCGCCGCCTTGGCGCCCTTATCCCTGGATACTCGGCTGATCGGAAAGGGCCTGAAATTCCGTGTCCTTCGACTCATGGGGGACGGCAGTCAGGATTCGGATAATCTCGATTTGCCGGTTCGCCCCGGCTTTGAGGATCTGTTCGTCCAGTCTCTGCTCGATTACCTGGAATCGGAGGCTTCGAAGTGGCATCTCTGCGAGCTCAATACCTTACCTTCCAACTCCTTGGCAGGCCGCAGCCTGGAACAACATCTGCGGCAGCGCGGTTGGACCGCCTTCGCCTATCAAAGACCATGCTCGGCGATCGCCTTGCCAGAAACCTGGGAAACTTATTTGCAACAACTTTCAGGCAAAGAGCGTGGAAAAATCGGGCGCTATACTCGCCTGCTTGAGAAAAACTATACGGTGCGCGTTCATAAATGCTCCCAGGAAGGTGAGTTGCGCGCTTGCCTTGAGACGCTTTTCGATCTCCATGAAAAGCGCTGGCGGCTCGTGGGGCAAACAGGCAGTTTTCAGGACCCTGCGCGCCGCCAGTTTTATAATGATCTGGCCTCTCTGCTTCTCGGACGTGGCTGGCTGGAATTCTGGCATCTCGAATTAAACGGAAACCCTGCGGCATCTCAATTCGGCTTTCGATATGGCAGCGTCGTTTTCCAATTGCAGGAGGGCTTTGATCCCGCCTATTACCGGGACGCGGTGGGTTACGTGCTGCGGGGTTACGTCCTGAAGGAACTGATCGCGGAGAGAGTCCGATGCTACGATTTCATGGGCGGCGTTGACCCCTCAAAAACCCGCTGGGGCGCAAAGACCGGAACCTACCATGACCTTCACTTTGCTCTGCCTCACAGTCGCGGAAGCGTTTATTTGCGGCTCAAGCACAGCGCTCAGGAAAATAAACAGCGGCTTCGTGAAACTCTTTCTCCGCGAGCATGGTCCATCCTGCACTCGATCAACCTTAAGCTTCGGGGCGTCAAGAGTCCGGCAAGGGGGAAAGCCAACGAGGGTGATTAAGAGAACTTATGTTGAAGATTTGCCGGTTTGGATTCAAACGCGCCTTGGCATCAGAGGCTTCAAACATCGCAGGCATGCGCGCGACCCTGTTCTCGCTGAAACAGGGAGCGTTCCAAATGCCAGCGGAAATCTGAAAGTTCACGCGGCGTATAAAGTCTGGGGAGGGAGTACGGACTCTGCCCCGGCCGCACCGGCGCGCTTACCGTGGTAACGCCACTCACAAAGCCGACCTCACGGCTGATTTCAACAGTTCGTTCCGTCCAGTTGGGATTCAAAACCGGGTGCGGATAGGAAAAATGCTCTACCCGAACCCCTAATTCTTTCTCTAACCTGCGCTTCGATTCCTGAAATTCCAGGCGAGCTTCCTGCTCGCCTACAAAGGCCATATTGGGGTGTGTCAGCGTGTGTGAACCAATCCGATGCCCCGCGGCATGAAGCTTGCGAACCTCATCCCAGGTCATCATCATTCCATTCGCGGCTGGGGGTTCAATCTCAAGCTCACGTTCAATTTCTGAAATGACCTCTTCCTGAGCCGCGCCCACCCGGCGCGCGCCGTATTCACAGGCGGCAAGAAAAGCGCATCGCCGATCCTCAGGACCGTCAAGCTTGAAAGTCCGCTCACTCCAGGGGTCGCGCCAGGAAACAAGACGGGTGTTCCAGAAAGCGTATCGCAAGCGGATGAACCACGGGCGCCTGGGCGAGTCAATATAATCCACTGTCACAAAAAATGTCCCACGAATGCCGTAGTGAGCCAGCACTGGGGCGGCAAACTCCAGATTGTCCCGATAACCGTCATCAAAAGTCACGGCGACAGCGCGCGGCGGCAACGACCCTTTTCCTTCCAGGAAGAGCAGGATTTCATCCAGAGTCACAGGGCTGAAGCGCCGGGCTACGAGTTCCATGTGCGCTGCAAAGACGGCGGTCTCATGGATATTGTTCGTGCCGATCGTGTCCGCATAGGAATCCGGATGGTCGTGGACGGAGTGATACGCCAGGATCAAAGCCGCGGGGGGCGCAAAACGCGCAGCCAGGCTCATCGCATGGCTTGCCGTCAGCAGTCTCTTAACCCAACGCTTCGAGTCCGTCGTTAAAGCCAAATCAATTCCTCACATCGCGCTCGCGGATCAACTTAAATCGATAGTCTCGATATTCTCCGGGATTTCCTTCTCGTCCGTCGCACGCCGCCAGGGCAATATTGACCATCTCGCGCGCGGTTACAAAATGGGTCTGATACAATCCTCCGCTTCGCGTTTCTTGCCACAATTTCTCCAGAAAATCCCGCATCGGCGCACCCAGCATCCCCTCCTCGTCCCAGGGATCCATACCGTGACAGTGAAGTTTGATAAAAATCCAGTCCGGACGTCTCTGTACTGTAACTGCTGCGCGACGCCACAATTCGAGCCGTTTCATGGTTGCGGGGTTTCGGGTGGTCACGGCGGAATTCTCAATCACGGGCAGAAGCCGGCGCCCATTTTGACCAGAAAACGAAAGCAGCAGCGGCCCCTGAATGATCAGGGGAAACGTTTTGGGCGGGCAGCCGCGGCGCAGATCATATCCGCGACGGTGAGGCGCTCGTTGGTTAAGCGGCAACGCGCATTCATAAAGCGAGTTAATCTTGCCAACCTGCGAAGGATTGGGAGCGGAAGGCAATGTAAAATCCGCGAAGCAACCTGTCTCGGACAAAATCTGCATCTCGTCATCGACCCCGCAGCAGCAGATGCCCGAATTGGCAAGAGCGAAATTCCCATGTACAAAGGCGTAGCGCAAGGGGCCCACACCATCCAGCCGCGAGAGGCAGCCGTGCTCCCCCAGAGTGTCACGGAACTCCGCCAACAGGCGTCGCGTGTTGGCGGCGGTATCCGGCGCATGAATGCCATGATGCAGATGGATTTCAACCTCACCCCAGCCTGCTCGGCAATGCTCCGCCAGGCGATCCAGCAGCCCCTTATCATATTGCTCAGCCGGGTAGAAATAGGTGTGGCAAAAAGGACGGCCGTCACTATCGCGCCAGCGATCTACAAGCAGAGGGTATTCGCGGCACCATTTCTCAAGCCGCCGTTCCTGCTCCTCAGGGCTGGCATAAGTCTTTGGATCCTCGGGAATAATGGCGGGCTCAAAGTGATCGGCCAAGGCAATAATTAAATGCAACGGTCCCTTTGCAGCCCGACTCCGCATGAGCCGCTGCCAGGCGTAGGAAGGCAGCCAGCGCGCCGTGCCGCGAATTTTCCTCCAACTCATCATCGAAACAACTGCGATCCTTATGATTAGAAAATAATTTGGCGCCGCCATCAAGCGGCAGCGAAGTTAATGCCTGTCTTTGACCCGTGTGACCGGCAACGCCGCTCACGCACGGCCCGGACATCGCAATGAACAACCCTGCGACATGACGAGCCATCTCGCCCGCTCCAGAGGCTGCAATTCAACATGCTACAATAAAGCATGCGGCCGTTGTTGCCTGGAAAATCCAGCGCGACGCAAATTACGCTCAATTTTGTTCAATTATTTATCTCCATGGATGCGAGCGGAAGGTAAGAGACGCGTTCCTGATTCAAACTGAGCAAGCTGCCGAACCATGCCGGGAAAGGTTATCTCCCTGGAAAAAGCCGAAGAAATTGTCGCTGAACTCAAACGCCGCGGGCGCCGTGTCGTTTTCACGAACGGCTGTTTTGATCTTCTTCACCCCGGACACACGCGTTATCTGGCTGAAGCGCGAAAGCTGGGAGATTGCCTTTTAGTCGCCATCAACAGCGATCGCAGCGTCCGCGCGTTGAAAGGGCCGGAACGTCCTATCTTTCCCGAAGCGGAGCGGGCAGAGATTCTGGCTGCGCTCGAAATGGTGGATTACGTCACCATCTTTGACGATCTCACGCCCCGCAACGTCATCACCCGCATGCTGCCGCAGGTACTGGTGAAAGGGGCGGATTGGGGGCCAGACCAAATCGTAGGCCGCAAAGAAGTGGAAGCGGCAGGCGGGAAAGTGGTCTCAATACCGGTCGTGGAGGGTTTTTCAACCTCAGCGCTCATCCAAAGGGCGCTTGAGTCAGATGCCTGTTAATTCAACGGCTCTTAAAGGTACTTGGATTCAACCTGCCGCTCTCATTTCCAGCGGGGGTAACCGCAGCAAGATTTCATGCAACAGACTATTTCCCTTTTTCAACCCATTTTTGATCACCCTTCGTTTCAGGCTGTTCGAAACTCGCTTCAGGAGCCAACGGGTACGCGACACCCTTTAACGGTAGCCGGTCTCACCCGCGCGGCCAAAGCCTTGCTGATTGCCGGTCTCGCCCACACTCTCAACAGACCGTTCGTCGTGCTGACCGCGGAACGGGAATCCAGTGAAACCCTGTGTCAGGACGTCGCCACTTTTTTGAACTGGATTGCGCCTGAAAGAGATGCAGGCGTCTTCCTGCTGCCCGGCTTTGATGTATCCCCCTATGAAGGCAGGTCGCCCCACGCCGAGATTGCCGAGCGACGCGCTACGACACTTTGGAATATAGCCCATGGTCGGGGGCGGATTGTGGTCACGCCGGCTCTTGCCGCTTATGGTCGCTTTCGTGACGCCCGTTATTACCGATCATTGGGACTGCAACTGAAATTGAGAGATGAACTGAGCCTCGACGATCTGGTAGAACACCTTGCCGGAGTGGGATATGAGGCGCAGGAGCCAGTTGAAGATGTAGGCTCCTATTCGGTTCGAGGCGGAATCATCGATATCTATCCGCCGGAAGTGGACTGGCCTTTCCGCGTTGAATTTTTTGGCGATCAAATTGAGTCGATACGCCAGTTCGATCCCGCCAACCAGCGTTCACGCCAATCCGTCGATTCAGCCCTGCTTGTTCCTCTCTCCGAACACCGGCGCTCGCCGGCTTTCTTTCAATCACTCGTTCGTTCGCTTGCTCACCAGTCTGGCACGAAAACTGAACGCGAGCCTGATTGGACGCCAGAATACTCAAATTCATTTCCTGGATGGGAATTCTTTGCGCCCGTCGCCGAACCCCACACCCATCATTTGCTGGAACTCTTTTCACAACCGATTGTCCTTTGGGATGAGCCGCTGGAAGTCCAAAAGCAAATGAAACTTGCGCGTGAGGGATGGGCGGCTGCTTACGATGAGGTGCGGGAGGTGACGCCGCCGCGGCCAAGGCCGGGGGAGTTGCTGCTCAGTGAAGAAGAGTTTGCCAAGGCAATCGAGCCGTTGTCTCAGGTCATGCTTAAAGAGCTTGAGATTCGTGATGGAAATGGGTATGAGGAAGGCGAGACGTTCACCCTGGCCACACAGCCTGCGCCCAAATTTCACGGCGCGGTGAAATCGTGGATTGAAGACCTTTCGGCGCGGCGGGCTCGGGGCGAGCACATCATCGTCGCTCTTTCAAGTCTTGGGAAAATCGAGCGCTTCACCGAAACACTGAAAGATTACCAAATTCCGCATACCCTGGCGCCGGGTGCGACCTCGGATAAGCAACGAGAAGGAAGCTCAACTCTCCGGAATATTTCGGGATCCGATGCGCCAAGCCCCAGCGTTCCAGCGGGCGTTTCCAACGAAGACAACCTTCACCAAGCCACCATCGCGCGCCTGGAAATCATGCGAGGGAACCTCACGGAAGGGGTTATTTTCCCGGACTCAGGCCTCGCCATTCTTGTGGAGAGCGACCTCTTTGGAGAGTTCACCTGGGGATCTTCAGGCCACCATGATAAGTCCGCAATCTCTCGGTTCATCTCTGATCTAAGTGACTTGCGCGTGGGCGATTACGTAGTGCACATCGATCATGGCATTGGCCTTTATCAGGGCCTGCGGCAGATCGAAGTTGAGGGTGAACGCCGCGATTTCATGCTGCTTACTTACCAGGATGACGCCAGGCTTTACGTGCCGCTTGAGCGGTTAGACCTGGTGGATAAATACCGCTCGGGCACAGGGCAGGATGGCGTCAAACCAACGCTCGATCGGCTCGGCGGCGCCACCTGGGCGCGTACAAAAACGCGGGTGAAACGCGCTCTGCGCGATATGACGGCTGAGCTTTTAAAACTCTATGCCGAGCGCAAGATGAGCGGCGGAACGGCATTCAGTGCAGACACACCCTGGCAGAAGGAATTCGAGGACGCTTTCGAATATGAAGAGACGCCGGATCAGGTCAAGACGCTCGAAGAGATCAAAAAAGATCTGGAGAGTCCACAACCCATGGATCGCCTGCTGTGCGGCGATGTAGGTTATGGCAAAACAGAATTGGCCATGCGGGCTGCCTTTAAGGTAGTGCAGGACGGCAAGCAGGTGGCCGTGCTTGCGCCCACTACGGTGCTGGCATTCCAGCATT
>DATGKJ010000226.1:0-3668 GCA_035294685.1 Terriglobia bacterium
TATTTTATTTTTAAAAATAATCTATCTTATTTGTATCATGTGTTTGCATATTGTCAGCGCGCGAACCCAACGTTTGGCATGAGGTGCTCTGGTTAAGCGAAAGAAAAATTGCATTTTGAGCAAGATACGAGTAAAATGTTAAATACATTATCCTATGCAAGCACTTTACAGGGTTGCCCTTTTACCAGGGGATGGGATTGGACCCGAGGTCATCGCTGAAGCCGTTAAAGTTCTAAAGGCCGTAGAATCAGCGAATGGTGTGACCTTTCGCTTCCAGACGGGGTTAATTGGCGGCAGCGCTGTTGATGCCACAGCCACCCCGCTTCCTGCTGAAACGGTCGCCATTTGCAACAATTCGCAAGCGATCCTTCTGGGCGCAGTGGGCGGGCCGAAGTGGGACTCCATTCGGCCTGAAGCGCGGCCGGAACAAGGCCTGCTTCAGATCCGAAAGAGACTAGGCCTGTACGTCAATCTCCGCCCGGTTAAGGTGCTGGATTCGCTGGCTAACTACTCCGCGATCAAACCTGTCTACGTGAAAGGCACGGATCTGATCATCGTCCGCGAACTGCTGGGCGGCATCTATTTCGGCAATCCGCGAGGCATCTTTTCAAAAAATGGCGAGCGGATGGGCGTGAACACGGAAGTTTACCGCGAGCATGAGATCGAGCGCGTGGCGCACCGCGCCTTCCAGCTTGCGCGCATGCGCCGCCGCAAGGTGACTTCGGTCGATAAAGCCAACGTGCTTGAAACCTCGCGCCTGTGGCGGGAGGTGGTGACGAGAATCGGAAGGAACTATCCCGACGTGGAACTCCAACACCTCTACGTCGACAATTGCGCCATGCAATTGATCGACCGCCCCACCAGCTTCGACGTGATTCTTACCAGCAACATGTTTGGCGATATTTTAAGCGACGAGGCCGCCATGGTGGCCGGGTCAATTGGCTTTCTGCCTTCTGCCAGCCTGGGCGAACATTCGGCGCTTTATGAGCCGATTCACGGCTCGGCTCCGGATATCGCAGGCCGCAATAAGGCTAACCCCACTGCGGCTATTCTTTCCGCCGCGCTGATGATGCGCTATTCTTTCCGCATGGAAGCCGCCGCTGAAGCCGTCGAAAAAGCGGTTGAGAAAGTGCTGAAGCGCGGAGCGCACACAGCGGAAATTGCCGGCCGTGGCCGCCCCACTTCGACTTCCAAGATGGGTGACTTGATCGCCGGCGAAGTCGCAAAAATTCTCAAAAGCAAGAACTCCAAGAAGAAGTAACCCAATCTGGCTTCCAGACATTCCGCCTGGAAGGTTCCCTCCGATAACCAGGCCCTCTTTGCCGCACTATTCCTCCAGTGGGTTGGCGAGAAATAGTTATGAATGCTGCCATCCCGAGCCTTTTCGCTTATCACCCCGAATGCCCTCCCCTGTCATTCTGAGCGGAGCGCAGCGAAGAATCCCTGTATTACTTTAGCTTTCAGCAAACAGCGCTCAGCAATCAGCAAGCCCGAACGTTCTGGAGTCGTAACGTTGAATGCTGATCGCCTTTCCGAGATGCTTCACGGAGAAGCAACACCTTGCGTGAAATTTCTGAAGAGCCAAATACGGGGATTCTTCGCTGCGCTCAGAATGACAGAATGGAGAGGCTACTTCTCAGAATGACAAGCGAAGCACTCGGAATGACGATTGCAAGAGTCTTGCGACAACCTGCATAGTCTAAATTAATTGCCCGAAATCTCGTTGATTTCTTCCACCGGTTAAAGGTACTTTAATTGATTCTTTAACTTTATTAACAAAGTCATCAAGCATCGCTGCAATGAGGGGCGTATATGAATATGAAAACGACTTTTTGTGTTTTGCTGATGCTTATTACTGGCGTAGCCGGACTTTGCGCCCAGTCAGAGTCTGCTGAACTTGCCGCGCCAGGCTCGCGCATCTTCCTGCGGCAGGGGTGGAAGATTCAGTCTTCGGCTAAAGTGCCGGAAAAAGGAAGCGTCATTTCCACTCACAGCTTTCAGCCAAACGGTTGGTACCCGACGGATATCCCTTCCACGGTGCTTGCAGCCTTAGTCAGAAATCATGTCTATCCGAACCCTGACTTTGGGATGAATCTCCGATCGATTCCCGGCACAACATATCCCATCGGCGCGAATTTCTCCAACATTCCGATGCCTTCGGATAGCCCCTTTCGCCCGGGCTGGTGGTATCGCACGGAATTCCAGCTTCCGGCAAGTGTCCGAGGCAAGGCGTTGTGGCTGCATTTCGACGGCATTAATTACCGGGCGAATATCTGGCTCAACGGCCGCAAGATCGCAAGCGCCGATCAAGTGATGGGCATGCGCCGGCGATTTGAATTTAATATCACGCCTTGGGCGCGGCCCGGTGAAATTAACATGCTGGCTCTTCAGATTTTTGCTCCCACGCCCAACGATCTTTCCATTACTTTTGTGGACTGGAATCCGCTGCCGCCGGATAAGGATATGGGCATCTTCCGCGATGTTTATCTCACCGCCAGCGGCCCGGTCGCGGTGCGACAGCCGCAAATCATCACTCATCTCAACCTGCCGTCGCTCACTGTCGCGCGCCTGACGGTTTCAGCGGAACTCCGCAATGTAAGCGATGAGCCGGTGAGCGGAACTTTGAAGGCCGTGATTGGAGGCATTGAGCTTTCCCAGAACGTTCAGCTTGCTCCGAAAGAAACCAGGCGGGTCGTATTCACCCCGGAAAGCTATCCTCAACTGGTCATTTCTCATCCGCGCCTCTGGTGGCCCTATCAGTACGGCGCGCAGAATCTCTACCGCGCGCGGATCGAGTTTGGGGTGAACGGCCAGGTTTCCGACCGCCAAGAAGTTCAATTTGGAATCCACGAGATGACGTCCCAACTCGATGCGCAGAACCATCGCGTCTTCATGGTGAACGGGAAAAGGATTCTGATTCGCGGAGCGGGCTGGTCGCCCGATATGCTTTTGCGCTTATCGCCTGAGCGGGAGGAAGATGAAATCCGCTATATCAAGGGCATGCACCTGAATACCGTCCGGCTGGAAGGCAAACTGATGGATGATCACTTTTTCAACTTGTGTGATCGCTATGGAATTCTGGTGATTGCCGGATGGTGCTGCTGTTCGCGCTGGGAGCATTGGAGAAACTGGAACGCGGAAGACTATCTGGTGGCGGAAAATTCTCTGCGCGATCAGGTGCGACGGCTGCGCAATCATCCGTCGATTCTTGCTTTCTTCTATGGCAGCGACAATGCGCCTCCAGCCAAACCCGAAGCCGTCTATTTGAAAGTCTTTAAGGAAGAGCAGTGGCCCGATCCAACCGTCGCCGCGGCTTCCTTCCGAAAGACCGTGGGGGCAGGCTGGACCGGAGTGAAGATGACCGGGCCTTATCAATATGTCGGCCCCTCATATTGGTATCTGGACCATCAACGCGGCGGAGCATTTGGATTTAACACGGAGACCAGTCCCGGGCCCGCGATTCCCGTATTGGCGAGCATTCGGGAAATGCTGCCGGCGGATCATCTCTGGCCAATGGATGATGTCTGGGACTACCACGCCGGAGGGGGTGCGTTCAAGAATCTGCGGTACTACACCGAGGCCTTGGCGAAACGTTATGGAAAGCCGACGGGTCTGGAGGACTATGTTCAGAAAGCGCAGGTTATGGATTATGAAGGCGAGCGCGCCAT
>DATGKJ010000227.1:0-10130 GCA_035294685.1 Terriglobia bacterium
AACCTGGAAGCAGATCTTCGAGGGGAGATTTCTGCATGGGAAATCCGGATCAACCCAGCCGCCCTTCGGATTCTGAGGATCAACTCCTGAAGGCGGCCTCGTCAACCATCGTGTCGATATTCACCAGAAATCGCGCCAAAGGCGTGTTGGCTTTCAACCAAAGCTTGGCTCCAAAGAACGAACGGTAGAGCCATTGGTCCAGCTTGAAGAAAAGCGCCGAGCCTGCCTTCTGCTGCGTCTCAAGCGGATAGCCGAGTTGCTGCAAAAGAGGACCAATCAGGCTTTCAACCAAAGCAAGCTGTTCGCCGGAGTATCCGCTCTTCCATCGGCCTACCGGATTGAAGCCTGATCCCTTTTCGTCTCCTCCGCCAAATGAAGTGTTGGGCTGGCTGACGGTGCCGATGGCCGCTTGCTGAATGCGGTCATAATCCAGATCATGTTCGATGAAACCGCCAATTTTTGCCAGTGTCTCGCGGGGCGAGGTCACCAAATCTTCATAATGGATTTCCAGGTAGTCGTGACCCACCGTGCGGCCATGCTCTCTGCCCTTCCGGACAATCCAATCCCAGTAAAGCGCAGCCACCAGCATGCTTCGATCCTTGTCCCAGGGGAAAGGCCTGATGAAACCCTTCTTGCCCAGCGAAAGGGCAACATCGCGCCCGTCCCGGATGGTGTGGATAAACAGAGCGTCAGGGACCGTGCGCTTGATTTCAGGCAAATAAAGAATTTCCTCGACGCCCACGCACGCCCAGCGCGCCACTTTCTGCTGCGCGCACATTTCCCCCATCACGATTCTGAGGAAGTCGCCTCCGTTCCGGCACTCCGCAAGCACTTTGCGCTCAATCGACTGGGCGTCCAGACCTGTGCGCTCGAAATAGGGACTCGCGAGCCACATCTTCATCATCTTCTGCCGGTTCTTCAGGACGCTCAGATCACCAAAGCGCGGCACGAGCATATTGAATACCTGAGATGCCGCCCGATAGATGGCGAACCCGCCCGAAGAGAGCAGTGTGTGATACAGGAAGTTGTTGCCGGAACGCGGGCTGCCCACAATGAAGACGGGAGCCCTTCTTCTATCCATGGTGTATTCCTCTTGCGACATGGGGCTTACGCTTTTTCACTCCAGGGAAGAAGGAACCGTGATGGAGTTAAGCGCAGTGCTTTGCTCCCCCTAGACCGGGAACGAGTGCCTATCCGCAAGTCAAAAATGGGCGCAATTTCAAATTTATGATTACAAATTTCAGTATGTAAAATAAATAACAGCTGGTTAACATAATCTTAGGGTTCGTTCCTAAAATTTTGAGTGTGGCATCCAAGGCTTCACCCAACTCTACTTTATTCTAATCATAGCCCCGCGCTTTATGGACCACGGTCGGCCCCTGAGACCCAGCCAGAGATAGGCTTTATTTTCGCAAACGTTCTCTCGCCACATTGCGCGAAAATAGCGACGTCATTCCCGCGAAGGCGAATCCATGAGCCGGAATACAGGGACTCTTCGCGGTCGCTCAGAATGACAGGTAACCGGGCTCAGCATGGCATTAAAGCCGGGCCCTGCCGCGCCGTCACAATACTAGCCTACCTATAAAGGCTAGCATAATCAAGTCCCGAGCCGCCCAAACACGGGCGCTACTTCTTCCGACCGTTCCTCGCTGCTTCGAGGTGAGGCCTCAGCAACGAAATGACTTCCTCCTTAAGATTCGGGCCGCATGCGATCAGCCCCGGAAGAAGCGCCGATTCGTTGTTAAAAGCCGGCCGTGAAAGGTCCAGGGAGCTCACAAACGCTCCGGCTGCCTCGACCAGGGCAACCCCGGCCGCAATATCCCATTCGTGCTTCGGAGTCAGAGTCCAGGTCGCGTCGGCCAGGCCTGCCGCCACTCGCGCAAGCTTATAAGCAACCGACCCCATCGGGCGGATTGTAAACGAATCGCCCTGGAATCTTTCCCACTCTCCCCGTTTAACCTCACTGCGGCTAGCCAGAACCTCAGCGCCCGCGAGCGTCTTCCGCTGGCTGGGCGAGGTCTGGTTGCCATTGTAGGTGAAGCCTGTCTCGATTGAGCCAAGGAACGTTTCACGAGTCGCCGGATTCGTAATACCCCCCGCCACGACCGAACCTTTTTCAATAAGGGCGATTGAGACGCACCACTCCGGTATTCCAGCCACAAATTCGCGCGTTCCATCGAGGGGATCCACAATCCAGACGCGGTCCCTGTCCAGGCGCGAAAGGTCATCCGCGCTCTCCTCGGAAAACCATCCCTCGCCGTCCCGAAGCAAAACCTCCTGTAGCCTCTGGTTCACAGCGCGATCCGCCTCGGTCACCGGATCATCGCCAATTTTATAATCGGCTCGCACGGCTCCCGGCACAAACGGCTGGAGCGCTGCGACCGCAGCCTCAAGCGCCTCCTGGATGCGCGCGAGCGATTCAGTTACAGTTCCGCCATTCTTCATCCTATAATCTCTCCGTAATCTCGATCAAAACCCTGCGCGGACCATGATCGAGACGCGTTAAATTCCCAGCATTCTGATCCCTGTCAGAAGCAACACCGCGCAAAGGGCTCTCTTGAGCCACGGACTCGGCAGGCGATTGCTGATTCTCACGCCAATCAAGGACCCCGGCACAGAACCTACCAGAAGCGCGGCCACGAGCCACGGGTCTACATTGCCGAAATTAAGCTGAAGCAGACCCGTGAATCCGGTGAGAGCAATTGCATGGACCACATCTGTGCCAACGAGCGCCACGACCGGGCGCTGGACGAACAGGAGCAGCAGAACGATCACAATGCTTCCCGACCCTACCGAACTCATTCCCACCAGAATGCCAGCCAGCAGTCCGATTCCCACCAGTTTCGGGATGATCTCCCGCGGCGGCCGCCTCTTGAGGTTGAAAAAGCGCTCGATCCTTCCCTGGAACAGCAGCAGAAAGGGAATGCACACCAAAAGCGCGCCAATGAAGCGAACCAGAAACGAATTGATTTCGTTTCCCCACGCTGCCCGCAGCTCATTCAGGATCAGAACTCCGATCAAAGCTCCAGGCAAACTGCCGAATGCGAGATATCCTGCCAGACGCTTGCTGACGTTCCCAGCCCGCCAGTGAAAGAACCCCGCGCCAATCTTGGTGAAGGCATTAAACGCCGCATCAGACCCCACCGCGATCAGGGGCGGCACTTTCAGCCCGAAGATCAGTATGGGAAGCAGGATCACTCCCCCTCCGACCCCGGTCAGCCCCACGAGGATTCCCACCACCAGCCCGATCAGAACGTGTACCCAAGTCAGGAACATCAGGTTTCAGGAGGCCAGGGAGCGCAGCCATTTTACAGTCTGATAATCGAAGACAGCATCAGCCGGGCGGCGCCCGGTGAGCGCCGCCCAGGCCCCAATCCCCTCGTCAAATTGACGCATATGGGGTTAATCGCCCGGGCCATTCTGGCTGTTTGCGCCGATGTAGCCTTCGCGCTCAAGGTGCAGGAAGATTTCCTGCGCCGCTTCCTCCGGAGTCATTTCAGCCGTATCAATCACCACGGCTGCGTCGTCCGGCGGCTCATAGGGGTCGCTGATGCCGGTAAACTGGGGAACCAGCCCGGCCCGCGCCTTGGCATAAAGCCCTTTCCGATCCCGCGCTTCGCAGGTTTCAAGCGGCGTTGAAAGGTGGACCAGGATAAAGCCGCCGTGCGGCTGGATCATGGCCCGCACTTCCTTGCGGATGGAATCGTAAGGCGCAATCGGTGCGCAGATGGCGATGCCTCCATTCTTAGTGATTTCCGAGGCGACAAAACCGATGCGGCGAATGTTGATGTCGCGGTGCTCCTTGGAAAAACCGAGTTCCGAGGAGAGGTGCTTGCGGACAATATCGCCATCCAGCAACGTCACGGGCCGTCCGCCCATTTCCAGGAATTTCACCCGCAGAACATTGGCGATGGTTGACTTTCCCGAGCCGGAGAGACCGGTGAAGAACACCGTGAAACCCTGGCGATGCCGCGGCAGGTAGGAGCGTTGCAACTCGCGCGCGACTTCGGGGAAGGTGAACCACGAAGGCAGTTCGCGACCCTCGGCAAGCCGTCGTCGAAGCTCCGTGCCCGAGATATTGAGCACTCTTGCGCCATTCGGGACTTCATCTTCGGGAACGTAAGTGTCCTGGTCTTCGAGATAAACCAGCATCTGGAACGGGACCATCGTCACTCCAATCTCATTCCGAAGAGATCGCAGAAGTTCCTGCGCTTCATAGGGGCCGTAAAAAGGCTTTCCGTCCCTGTCTTTTCCAGGGCCTGCATGATCGCGTCCAACGACGAAATGCGTGCAGCCATGATTTTTGCGAATCAGGGCGTGCCATACAGCTTCACGCGGCCCTCCCATGCGCATGGCCAGAGGCAGCAACGCCAGCCGAACGGTATCTTTCGGGTACTTGGGAAGAAGCGCCTGATAGCAACGAACGCGAACGTAGTATTCCACGTCCCCCGGCTTCGTCATGCCCACCGAAGGATGAATCAACAAATTGGCTTCCACCTGCTTTGCCGCCCGCATGGTAAGTTCCTGATGAGCGCGGTGCATGGGATTCCGGGTTTGGAAGGCCACAACCTTCCGCCAACCCAGCCGTGTAAATTCCGCGCGCAGCTCGGCGGGAGTCAACCGCAGGGATCGGAAATCATAATGCGCAGGAAGGCGGACGCCCTCCAGCCTGCCTCCCACATACCAGGGATTGGCCTGGCGCAGCAGGTAGGCCACTCCGGGATGATCCGTGCTGGTGGTTCTGAACACATCCTGGGCTTCCGCCTCGCGGTCAGGCTTCCAAACATCTTCCACATGGAGGGCGGCCAGCATCACGCCTTCCGGGTCGCGCAGGGCGACAAGGCTTCCTGAATGAAGCTTTTTGGCGAATTCCTCCGTCACATCCAGCGTGATGGGCATCGGCCAGACAAGCCCGTTCTTCAGGCGCATATTGTGGCATGTGCCCTCGTAGTCCTCACGCGTCATAAACCCGCGCAGCGGAGAGAAACCTCCGCTCAGAAGCAGTTCCAAATCACAAAGCTGACGCGCTGTAAGATCCCAGGAAGGCCAATCCCGCGACTGGGCCTTAAGCTCGGCAGCGCGCTCTGCACTGACTAAAAGATTCACTAACTCCCCGCCGTGAGGCGGAATCAGGTGTTGACTCATGCAAACGTAAAACCCCTTTCTGTAAGGATTGCGGATAAAAAGTCTTTGGTTGCGCCCCCGGCGCGCCAACAAACTGATGTCGGCCTTCTCCCAGAAGTGAGGATGAGCCGAAGGGCCGGACAAGAGATCATCCTCGCCCCGCACAGCTCACCTCCGCAAAAGTTCCTGATAGAGCGCAAGAACTGCGGCCATATTCTCTTCGCCCGAAGAAATCGCCGGAGGCGGATTGGCGCACCGCTTCTTACGAAGGCATGCCTCAATCTCCGCATGCAGCGCCTCCAGGTTTGAGGGCGGAATCAGGATGACTCCCTCCGGACGCATGCTGTTATCGGTTGCAATCACCGGAGTGCCCAGTTGTAAAGCCTCCCGAATGCTGATCGCATCGCCGTCATACAACGTGGTGCGAAGCAGCAGGGAAGCCCGCTGGATGGCCAGAAGCGTGGCGTCATGCGGGACATCGCCGCAAAGCAGAATATGCTCGCCTCCTGGCTGCTCGGAAATCATGCGACGCAGTTCATATTCCAGGCTTCCCGAGCCGACAATGGCCAGGCCAGCCTGTGGAAAGTTTTGCCTCACCAGTCCCAGCGCGCGGAACTGTTGCGGCAGATCGTATTCCGGCTCAAGCCCGCTGACGCTGAGAAGGACCGGATCGTGCGACCGGAAAAACATTTCCATCTCCGGCGGCAGCATGGTCCCAGGCGGAATCCGCACTGGCGCATAGGGAAGAATCAATCGCAACCGTTGCTTCGGAACCCCGCAGCGCTGATAGAAATCGATAATTTCCTGGTTGACGCCAATCAGCCGGTCAAATCGCCGAAGCACGAAACCTCGAAATGTTCGAGGGTGCGCCCGGCGTCCCTGGGGAGAGGAAGGATAGCCTCCGGAATGAAAGGTAAATACCGTGGCTCTACCCGGCACCGAGCAGCATACCAGCCCAAGCGCCAGCAACCTTTGACTCAGATCTCCCCCCACGTGGAGATGGGCAACGTCATAAGGCAATCGAAAAAGGAGCCGAACCACCTGGGCGGCAGAGTGCGGATAGTAGACCTCATCGGAATCAGGCCGTCGATGCCGGGTAAGATTGATGACCTTATAAGGAACTCCTTGCTCCTTTAAATATCGGCACAGCGCCAAGATATGGCTTTGGACGCCTCCATGGGGAGGGGGATAAGCTCCCAATAGCAGAATTCTCATGGTGGTACAGAGACGGCATGCTGCGTGTTCCGCCGCCCTCGCCATCCCTTCTCCGCCAGCAAATCCCAATAAAGCTGTTCGTACTGACGCCGAACCGAATCCAGCGAGAAGTGAGTTCGGGCAATCTCGCGCGCCCGCCGACCCCATTGCCTCCGCAGGTCAGGATCAGTGAGAAGCCGCTCCAGGGCGTCGGCCAGGCTGATTTCATCATTGGGCGGAATCAGAAAGCCTGTCTCCTTTTCGCGCACCAGATCGCAATTTCCTCCCACCCGCGTCGCCACAACCGGAAGGCCGACAGCCATCGATTCCAGAATGGAATTTGAGAGGCTCTCTGAAAAAGAGGGCATCACCGAAACATCCAGAGAGGCCAGCACGGCCGCAATATCGCGCCGGTCGCCAAGAAAGCGCGCCTGACGCTCCAGGCCCAGGTTCTTCGCCATCTTTTCGAGCTCCGGACGAAGGGGCCCGTCGCCCACCAGCACGAACTCAAGGTTTGGGAATTTCGGCGCCAATCGCGCCGCCGCATGGAGAAATCCGGGATAGTTCTTGACGGGATTATTCATGCGGGCGATCATGCCCACGCGCAGCACGCCCGGGCTTCGAGGCAAAGCAGGCGCAGTCTCCGCAAAAGCCTCAGGGGGAATCCCGTTCGGGATGATGGCTATTTTGCGTTTCGGCAGACCGTGTTGCAGAAGAAAATCTGCGGCCGCCCGCGAATTCGCAACCACACGGTCACAAAATCGAAAGGCAACGTTCTGGGCTTTGAAGCGCATGGGCGTCAGCAGGTCGCCGAGTTGCCGATGACTTCCAATCACGACGGGAATGCCAGCCCAACGCGCTGCGGGTATCAGCATGAGGTTCGTATAAAAATCGAAAGCCTGGGCAATCGCAATTCCGCGAGCCCGAAGATAGCCTGCCAATTCTCTTCGCGAACGCCAGGACTGAAGGCTGTACAAGCTGCCTCCGACAGGAAATTCCTCGATGTTCTCGATGCCATTCTGAAACGCGCCGATTCGCCCTAAACATCCAACCTCCACCCGGAAGGCTTGCCGGTCCAAAGCCCCGGCCAAAATCGCAAATTGACGCTCGCTGCCCCCGGTCTCAAAGGTGTTGGTCATCAGAAAGACCGCAGGGCATTGGGGATGATGCTCGTTCTCCATTTAGCTTTGTCTGCGAAAGAGGAATTCGTTCGTGCCCAGCGTATTCGTCACGCGGAGATTGACCATCTCCATGCCGAGATCGCGGGTGCAAAAGCGAAAGATCTCATCGGCAGAAGCGAATTCGTAAGGATAGCCGCCCAGCCAGTCGCGGACGTCGGTCCAGTAACTCATTCCGCGACCCTGAGAGTACTCCGTGAACAGCGAGATGGGATTCTCGAATGAAGCAAGTTTCCGCAAAAGCCCGTTGCGCACAAAATGAGTGGCTTCGAGCAGGAGCTTTCCGGGCCGCGACGAACGATTGTAAAGCTTCTTCACCTTGAGCCAGAATTCAGAGCCTTTGCGCCCGTAGACTTTATTGTAAATCGAAAGATAGAAGAGACCGTTTGCTTCCACCAAACCGGCTGCGTTGCGGATGGCCTTCCACATGTTTCCCGTGTGATGCAATGATCCCCAGGCATAAACAATGTCGGCTCTTCCGAGTCCTGCAATCCATGAGTCGTCCAGAATCGATCCGT
Organism: Terriglobia bacterium; assembly: GCA_035294685.1. Taxonomy (GTDB): domain Bacteria; phylum Acidobacteriota; class Terriglobia; order UBA7540; family UBA7540; genus RH2-MAG17b. The sequence goes on from DATGKJ010000227.1 coordinate 8,015, forward strand.
GCAGCACCTGCCAATGCTCCGGATTGCCGACGCGTCTTCGCAGTTCCTCACAGGAGCGAACCGAGAACGGGTCTACATCCAGGCTGATAATCTTTTGAGCTCCCAGACGAAAAGCCCCCAGCGAGAAAAGCCCGCTTCCACAGCCGACATCCAGAAAGCTTCGTCCCCGCAGATCCGAAAGCTCCAGAAATTCGGTCAACGAGTTGATCGCGATTCGCTCGCGCTCAGGGTTCAAGGCCCGCTCAACGAACCGTTGCCAGTTCTTTCCAAAGGAAAAAGTGACTTTTTCCCGAGACCCTTGAGTTGTTTCCGTTCGATCGAGTGCAGTCTCTGCCATGACAAAAATGATGGATCAGGTTTCTGAAAAAATTTTTGGAGTCCCCTGGCCAGCCGGGCGCTTGCTCCGCTCTGAACCTCAGCCTGAGAGGGTCAGCAAGCTTTGACTTTGCGCGGTCTGTGCGTTGCTGAGCGCATAAGGCGGCGCGGGTTCGTTCGAAAAATCCGACTCCAGGAAATTCCGGTGCCAAAGCTCCAGGACCAGCAAACGCCAGATTCGGCTTGAGCGATCGCGCCGTCCGGTGAAATGCTCGTCCAGAGTTTCCTGAATGGCGCTTGGGTTGAAATAGCCGCGCTGAAGAGTTCGAGGCTCAAGGAGCAATCGCGCCAACTCCTCCCGAAACTCTTTCCTCATCCAGTGCACAAGAGGCAGCGCGAAGCCCTGCTTGGGACGATAAATCACATCACGTGGCACGCCCAGACGCTCGGCCAAGCGCTTCAGAATATACTTCTGGTCTCCGTGGCGAAATTTCCATTGCGCAGGCAGACGGCTGACAAACTCCACAAAGGGATGATCCAGCAGGGGCACGCGCGCCTCGAGCGACCAGGCCATACTCATGCGATCCACCTTGGTGAGGATGTCACCGGGCAGGTAAGCCTTGGTATCCAGGTAAAGGATGCGGCTCAAAGGGTCTTTGGCGGGACCGTGTTCAAAATAATCCTGAAACTGGGCCAGAGGGGAGGGAACCTTGGCAGCCCAATCCAAAAACTCGCGCGAAAAGACGGAATTTTCCCGGGAATGAACCGGCAGCCACGAGATGTAGTCCAGATAGCGATCACGCAGAGGCATGGATCGGTTATAAATGAAATTCCGACCATAAGTCGCGGAAGGTAAGTGGCGGAAAACCCGCTGGCGATACCAGCGTCCCAAAAACGACGGAATATAATCCCCCAAGGTCTTGCGGAGAATGAATCCGTACCGCTCGTAGCCCGCGAAAAGCTCATCTCCGCCGTCTCCTGACAGGGCGACGGTCACATGCTGGCGCGCCAGGCGACAGATGTAATAGGTTGGGATCATGGAGGAATCGCCGAACGGTTCCTCCAGAGAGCGCGTTAGCGCATCGAGCGCCTCACCCAGGCGAGGTTCCACCATCAACTCGTGGTGCTCTGTCCCAAAACGCCGGGCAACCTCGCGGGCGTAGGGCGCCTCGTTAAAGTCCTGCTTCGAGAAACCGATGGAGAAAGTTTTGACAGCCGAGGAACTGGCGCGCGCCATCAGCGCGACCACGATGGAAGAATCCACACCTCCGCTCAGAAGAGCCCCGAGCGGCACTTCGGAAATCAGCCGGATGCGCACGGCTTCCGCCAGCCGATTTTCCAGTTCCTCCAGGCATTCCTCTTCTGAACTCGGCTGATGAACGCCGTAAGAAGGCAAATCCCAATACTGACGAATTCGGATCTCGTCGTTTGCCCACTCGAGCAAATGCCCCGGAGGCAATTTGTGAATTTTTTGAAAAGCCGTATCGGGATCGGGAACGTAGCCAAAGTGAAAATATTTCAGCAGGCTTTCCCGCTTGATCTCTTTCAGTTCCGGGGCTGCGGCCAGGATCACCTTGATCTCAGACCCAAACAGAAGCCGCCCATCCGCGCAGGCGTAATGCAACGGCTTGATGCCCAACCGGTCGCGCGCCAGCAATAACCGACGGCTCTTTTCATCAAAAACCGCAAAGGCAAACATGCCTCGCAGTCTATGAACGCACTCAGCGCCGTGTTCCTCGTAAAGGTGCGCGATCACTTCGGTATCGGTGTGTGTATAAAAGCGATGGCCTTTGCTTTCAAG
>DATGKJ010000228.1:0-7063 GCA_035294685.1 Terriglobia bacterium
ATTGAGGATTACAAATTATAGTGACGACTTCTTCTGTAGCGCCGGTGTCCCCACCGGCGTCTTTCGGCGCTGAGAGCCTGCCCTGAACGAAGTGAAGGGACAGCGCCGCTACAGCAAACAGTGTCACTATAATTTGTAATCCCCTGTAAACAGCGACTGCATCGGTCCGGCTTTTGAATTGTTTTCATTGGTTCTGATATTACCACCAAATTGATACCTTTAGAGATATCATCCAATTAGAACCCCCTAACAATTATCGGCCTGCCTTGCTGCTTTCTTGAGGTCGGAATGATTCTTCCAGAAAGTTGTCGCGCCGGCACTGGAGAATGTTGGTTAGTGTGGCGTAACGAAAAAAGTAGATGGACAAAGTGGATGGCCTGTCACGCTGAGCGTAGCGAAGGGTCTCTGTATTTTTTCAGCGAATACGCGCGGAGTTTACTGTGAGCCGAAATACAGGGATTCCTCGCTATCGCCCAGAATGACAAGCAAAGGGCTCAGAATGACAATGGTCAGAACTGTTGTTCAGCGGGCTGGCGAGGGTCCCGAAGCGATGTTCTCAGCCTCTGAGCGGAGCGTCCGAGATGTTCCGTTGTGATGAGCATTTAACACGCGACGACGCGCATAGTGGCGATGCTTGATCTTTCGATGACCTCGATGAGGGTAGGCGACCGGCACCAGGCGGTAGACCAGCAGTTTGCGGCCCGTGGCCAGTCGGGAATTGCGGAGATGATTCCAGCGGCGGAGTTGATAAGTGGTGACGTCGAACCGATCGGCGATCAGGTCGAGATTATCGCCACGATGAACGCGATAGTAATAGGGGCGGCGCACCCAGTGTAGGGAAGCCCGCTCGAGAAGACGCGAGCGGCTGGGCGCCAGGGGGATCACCAGATGAGCCCCTGCCGTGAGCGTCGAGTCGCGGTCCAGATGGTTCGCTGTCACCAAGGCGGCGGTGGTGATGTGATAATGGCTGGCAACGCTCGCCAGAGTCTCCCCAGCCTCCACCTGATGAGCCCGCCACCATAGGCGATCTGAGGGGGGAATCGAAGCGATGCGCTGCTCGAAAATCTCCTTCGTGCCCGCGGGCAGGTTCAGCTCAAAGCCGGGATCGTTCGCCGGCGTCGCCCAACCCTTCAGGCCGGGATTGAGTTGCACCAACTCATCCACCGGCGCATCGATAAGCTCGGCGACCAACCGCAAGTCCGTGGGGGCGCTCAGCGACACGTGGTCCATTTGCAGGGCCGGATCAGGTTTGACGTCGAACCCGTAAGCCGCGGGGTCTTTGGCGATCAGCGCTGTGGCCAGAAAAACGGGCACATAGTTTTCTGTTTCCGGCGGCAAGGCGTGCAGTCGGCGCAACGTCCAATAGTCCGCGTAGCCTGTCCGCTGAATGGCGCGCTGCACCGTGAGAGGCCCGCTGTCATAAGCGGCCAGCGCCAGATACCAGTCTCCGAACATCTGATAAAGACTCTTGAGGTCCGCCGCTGCCGCCTGGGTGGACTTCAAAGGATCTCGCCGCTCATCGACCCAACGGTTCTCTTTCAGGCCCTGAAGCGCCGCTGTTGAACTCATCAGTTGCCACATGCCTTTAGCGCCTTTGCGGGAAGTGGCATAAGGATTGAAGGCGCTTTCCGGGCCAGCGAGATAAATGAGGTCTTGCGGCAGCCCCTCCTTTCGCAGCACTTTGGAAATCATCGGGCGGTATTGCCCGAGCCGCTTTAGAACGTTCTCGATATACCCCCGCGCGTGGCTTTGCAAATAAGCGATAGCGCCGGAGACGACGGCATTGGAAACCAGCGGGATATCCGAATGAATGGAGCGCATCTCCTGCTGAACGCGATGCATGACGTTCGGGTCTACCGGAAAAGTGAGGCCGGCAAATGACTCGATAGGCGTGGGCACATACTGCTGACTGAGCGAACTGCCATTTTTGAGCGTCGCCATCTCCACGTCGTTGATGTTATCGGTCAGAAGGTTGAACTCTTCACTCAAGCGGTTGTCGCTGTTGATGTCGTAAGGCGACTCAAGCAGCGTGCTCAAAGCCTTATCGAACTCCTGCTTGGCCTTCTCCATGTTCCCGGATTGATAGTCGTTGAGTCCTTCGGTATACGCAGCCTCCGCTTTATCGATCAGGTTGCTGATGGCGGTAGGTTCGGCGGCAGCCGCGTTGGGAATTGGAGAGTTATTGAGGACAGGCGGTGGGGGACTGAGAGGTAGAGGCTGCGGCGCCAAGGCTTGGGCGGGAGGTGCGCCTAATGGTTTCCGTTGTTGGGCTGTCTCGCAGGATGCCAGCGCGAGAACAAGCGCCAAGATGATGAGCAGTTTTGCTCTCGTCAAAAAGCGACCTCTACCTCGATTGCAATAGGAACTCGAAATGCCTCAAACTCTACCCCTCCGCCGGCATCGGCCTGAAACCGCTGTGGAATGTAACACGGGTGAGGCTGACAGCAAAATCGCATCCGGATCAGCGCCTCAGCCGGACTTGAACGATAGGTTAAAATCCAGTTAGACGAACGTTTAGCCGAAAAAGCATTCTACTTCCCGCAGAAGCGATGGTCAACCGGCATAGCCAATTTTCTAATCTTATGTTTCATATAATGAAACTTTTAACAATAAACCACTCCACTTATTGAGGATTACAAATTATAGTGACACTATTTGCTGTGGCGGCGCTGTCCCTTCACTTCGTTCAGGGCAGGCTCTCAGCGCCGAAAGACGCCGGTGGGGACACCGGCGCTACAGAAGAAGTCGTCACTATAATTTGTAATCCTCAATAAGCCGAATAAGCTTTCCGCGCGACACCGACGACTTCCGCCATCACCTCCAGTGCGCGGGCGCAATCTTCCCGATCCACATCGCAATGGGTCACCATACGGATGCTCTTTGGAGTAACGCCGTTCGCCAGAACGTTTTGCGCGGCCAGCCGGCGTGAAAGGTCGTAAGAGGTCATGCCGACGCCGGTGACGTCGAAAAACAGAATATTGCTGACAACCTTGGCGGGGTCAATTTTGAGGCCCGGAATTTCGGCCAGTCCCTCAGCGAGAAACCGGGCGTTCTCATGATCGATATGCAAGCGCTTGGGAGACTCTTCAAGAGCGACGAGGGCCGCCGCCGCCAAGACACCCGCCTGCCGCATGCCGCCGCCCAGCATTTTGCGGATTAATCGCGCCTCTTCAATAAACTTGCGACTCCCGACCAGCATGGAGCCCACTGGCGCGCCCAGGCTTTTTGAGAAGCAAAACATGATGGAATCGAAGCCTCGCGTCAGGTCAGCAACCGAACTGTTTAAAGCCACGGCGGCATTGAAGATGCGCGCTCCATCCAGATGCACCGGCAGCCCCGCCGCATGCGCCTGGTCGCAAATCTCTTCCATGACCTTGGCTGGATAAACGGACCCGCCCGCCAGATTTGCAGTGTTCTCAAGTGAAATCAGCCCCGTGCGCGACCGATTGTCCGTTCGGGCGCGGACCCAGGCGGCTATCCGATCCCAGGTGAGAATGCCGTCCGGGGCTTCAATCGGACGCGCCAGGCAGCCCGAGAAAGCCGCCATCGTGCCCATCTCGGCGTTGTAGATGTGCGCCCGCGCCTCGCAGATGACCTCCTGGCCAGGATCGGTGTGAACCTTAATCGCCGCCTGATTCCCCATGGTTCCGGAAGGCACAAAGAGAGCATCCTCGCGCTCAAAGATTTCAGCGGCCCGTTCCTGAAGGCGATTTACCGTAGGATCCTCGCGATAAACATCATCGCCCACTTCGGCATTGGCCATTGCCTGGCGCATGGCGGGCGTGGGCCTGGTCACGGTATCACTTCGCAGATCGATAATCTTATGCATGGGCGTTCCTTTAAAGCACGGCTGTCATTTGAGTTTCGGCGAACTTTTAACGAAGAAACTCCTGAAAGACCGCATTGGAGACCAGGTAAGCCCGTTCGCTGAGCCTCAGCCAGCCATCCTGTTCCCTCAACCATCCTTCGCGTTCAAGCGACTCAACCCGCGGCTGCCACCAATTCCAAGGTGGCGCGCCCCACCAGCTTTGCGCCTGATCCAGACTCACCCCTTGGGTTTGACGCAACCCGAGAAAGAAGAATTCCTCAATCTGTTCAGTTGGCGAAAGCGTTCGGCGCTCTGCAATCGGGGATTCCCCTTGCGCGAACTTCCGGCAGTAGGCTTCCGGCGACACTTCATTCACCCATCGGCTTTGTCCATCAAATGAATGGGCGCCCGCGCCCAGGCCGAGATAGGGCCTGCGTTCCCAGTATTTCCGATTGTGACGAGACTCGTAACCGGGCAGGGCAAAATTGGAAATCTCGTATTGGACGTAGCCTCCCTGAGCCAGGAATTCGCGCGCCCATTCATACGCATCCGCAAGGAAATCTTCATCAGGAAGCGCGCCGGCGTGATAAGAATTTCCGCGCCGCAGCGCTTCCCTTCCCAACCGGCTCTTCTCGTCCGCCTCAAACAGGTAAACTGAGATGTGTTCCGGTCTAAGCTTCAGCGCTTGCCGAAGCGAGCGCTGCCAGCTTTCCATCGTCTGGTAAGGCAACCCCGCCAGCAGATCAAGGTTAAGATTCGTAAAGCCGGCCTGTCGCGCCCGCTTCGCCTGTTCTTCAATATCAAGAGCCGAATGGAGCCGTCCGACACTTGCCAATTCCCGGTCATCAAACGACTGCGCGCCAATGCTCAGGCGATTGACGCCTGCGGTCAGCAATTCGCGCAGCAGGGCGTCATCCGCAGATTGAGGAGTGATTTCGAGCGTCGATTCAGCGCCCTCCTGAATGTCGAAAGCACTCCGCAAAGCCCCAGAGAGAACCGTGAGCCTTTGCGCGCCCAGCAATGAAGGCGTGCCGCCGCCCACATAAATCGTATCGACTTCAAGCTTTGGAAGGCGACGCGAGCGGCGCTCGGCAGCGACCCGAAAAATTTCCTGCTTCAGCGCCTCGACGTAGGGATCAAAAATCGTCGTCGGAGCAACTTCGGAACTGAAATTACAGAAGCTGCACTTTGAGGCGCAGAATGGAACCTGAACGTAGATGCCGAAAAGCTCTGTCAATTCGCACCACGATAAATCTGGCGAGTTGCTGGAAACATTCCGAAGTTGCCATTCTGAGCGGCAGCTATGAATCCCCTGTACGCTCTACCCTGCGAGGAATCCCAACGCCAGTGATGAGTGGAAAGTGACGAGTGACGAGCAACCGCAACCAGAATTCCGGATTGATTTTTTGCTCGTCACTCATCACTCGCCACTCGTCACTTTTTTCGGCTCCTCAGAATGACAACCCGGCGCATTCTTCACCAGCCTTGCTCAAAAGTCGGTGAAAACAGGCAGCCCTGTTCCGCATCAGCCTCAATCCGCGACAATTTTCACTCGCAGATCGCGGCGTCGCGGCCCATCGAATTCACAGAAGAAAACGCCCTGCCAGCGCCCCAGCACCAGGCGCTTGTTTTCAATCAACAGGCTCTTGGAGCAGCCAATCAGAGCCGCTTTCAGATGCGCGTCACAATTCCCGTCGTTGTGGAAGTAATCCCGTTCGCGGGGCGCCAATTGTTTCAGGAAATTATCGAAGTCCTTGTGCAAAGCCTGATCGTCATTCTCATTAATCAAAATTGCCGCCGTGGTATGGGGCACAAAGACGTGACACATGCCGCTCGCCACGCGCGACTCTTCAATCAGTCTTTGAATCGTAGCGGTGATATCCTTGAATTCAACACGCGCATGGGTCTCAATTTGAAGCGCGTAGGTATGAGTTAATCCGGGTTCCTCGCTGATCCTTTTAACAGCCTCAACGCTCATAACGCCTCCTTCCCGAATGCGAACCGATCCATGCAGGCACAATCATGCGCCGCTCGACCCTGTTGCCACGAACGTTTTGACTAAATTATACGATGGCTAAGTCCCAACATAAAATCGCGAGCCCATCTGCAACCTGTCATTCTGAGCGCTGGCGAAGAACCCTGAAGGCAGTGATGAGGGGAGGGGGCTCGTGATGAGCAAGGGCAACCAGAACCTCGGATTGATTCTCTTGCTCTTCATTCATCAATGGCTTCTTCGGCTCCTCAGGACGACAGCAGAATAAGCTCTTCAGCAACCCGCCAGAGGTCGGCCCCACTGGCATCCGGTTCCAGCGCATCAATAGACCAGAAACTGGTGGTCGGAACAATGCCTGGAAATCTGAGCCAGCAATCGATCGAGCAACTCGTAACCGACGCGCCCGAGGAAGTAAACTCCTCCAACTTCCCGTTCCTGGAAATGTCCGTCTGGCAGAAGAAACCTCAGCAATTCCTGCTCGTGCCGCTTGAGAATCTCGGAGCGCTCCAGGGCGGCGCGGCTGATCTTGCCGCGCAAGCGCTCCAACTGGTAAGCCATTTTTTCATGAGCGTTCCGAGCCGCGTCGAGCAGGGTCGGATCAATCGGCTCCACATCCCGCTGCAATCCTTCGAGCATTTCCTGAAGCGCCCGCTCAGCCTGGTCAAGATGCTCGGCCCACCTTTCCTTTCCGTCTCTGCCATCTTCACCCAGACCGGCGGAAGCGATTTTCCGCCTCAGGCGCTCTTCGCCCTGCCAGACATCTTCCAGTGTTAAATGGTATTTCTCAAACAACCGTTGCTGCCGGCGGTCCGCCAGCGTGAAACTGGCGCGAGGCAACACCACAGGAAGCGGTCGCCCGAACTCGGGATAAAACGCCTGCGACTGAGCCAGATAAGCCAGTTCCGCCGGACCTGCAACATAGGCCACGGTCGGCAGAATGGAATCCTGAACGATGGGGCGCAACAAGGCGCTGGGGGTAAAGTCCAGTGGCCGCTCAGCAACCCAGGTTTGAAGGCTTTCGGGACTAAGCGCATCCCGGCCTTCCAGATAAAAATCTTTTCCTCGCTGCCGGATCGGCTCACGATTGCCCTGCCGGGCCGCAAAAAGAAGCGTCGAATCCTCGCCCACATGAACCTGCGCGTGATAGCCCGCGCCAATCAATTGTCTCGAGCGCTCTTCAAGCAGACGGCGCAAATGCGGCGCCTGATGGAGGGCCTTCTGATAGATGCCTTGCGCCAGCCGATGAACCGGCTCGTTCAGTG
>DATGKJ010000229.1:0-5699 GCA_035294685.1 Terriglobia bacterium
GCCAGTGGGTTCCGTCATTGCTGCCCTGGATGATGATTTCGGGGCGGGTGGTCGTCATCACCGCGAAAAGCCCGTAACTGCTCACAATATGGAAAGGCTCAAGCCATCCCGTCGCCTCAAGCGCCGCGCGTGGCACGCTTCTTGCGCCCCAGAGCGTGGCCGCGAAAAGTGTGACGCTCCCAAACAAGATCACCACTGCCAGTACGGCAAGGCCGATGCGCTTAGGAGCGGACGCCCGCGCCTGCTCCGGCTGCGGCAGAGCCCGACCGACCAAAGAATGGGGAAGGATCGAGCGCAGGAATTGATCGTCAAGCAGAAGCAGGCAAAGAGTAATGGTAAGCAGGTTGAAGAAGGCAAAGTTTCCCGTAATGGCGATCAAAATCTGAAAGGAGATGAGCAAGCCGCAGCCCATCAAACGCAATCGGCGCGGAGCGAAGATCAGAAAGGGCACGCCCAGCTCCAGGACGAATACTCCGGCCGTGGAGCACTTCTGAACCCACAAGGGCAACTGGAAGGCATACCAGGCCACGGGCGTTGGCAGCGGCTGTGTCTCATAGTGGTAGGCCAGCGCCGTCAGGTTGCGCCAGCTCGCATCATGGCTCAACAGCTTCACGCAGCCCGAAAGGAATACCAGCCGGAACAGTAGCCATCGCAGCAACCAGACGACAGTTTTCGAGGGCGCCGGCTGCGCAATTTTCTCCTGACGCTTTTTCCAATGGCCCTCAAGCCCGCTCCAGGGCGCAAGGAAGATAGCCAGGAATCCCGCTTCAAGCAGCAGAATGTCCCACTGGAACGACATAAAGTCCTGACCAACCGTCACCAGCGACAAATAGAACACCCAGAGCGCCACGAGAAGCGGGCCGGAAGCAATTCCCAGAATTAACAACACGGAAACAAGCGCGCCTCCGCCCGCCAGAAACTTCAGGAAGCCATCGCCTGCCGTCAGCCAGGCCAGGGTCGGGAAAAGGCGGTAACGTTCCGGGCCGATGTTCCGGGCCACGGAAGCGAGAAAGTCCTGCGCCGGCAGAATGCCATGCGCGCCTGCGAGGCCCGCGATCTGCGGCCAAAGCGAGAGAAAGGCTACAAGATAAACAATCCCCAACAGCCGAAGAAACACCCAGCGCGTCAGGAAATAGGATGGAGGATCGAGCTGGCGGCCCCATAGCAGCCAACGAAGCTTATCGAAGAGCGGACGGCGGCGGGCCACAAAACGGTAAGCCAGTTCGCTGGCTGGAGCAAATCCGGGCGCGTGCCGATAGAGCCATAATAGCCATTCATAGCCCTGAACATCGCTCAGCGTTTGGAAGACAGCCTCGGCGGCGCTTCGAACGTTCCCTTCGGGATCGATCAGTTGCACCGCCTGCTGAAATTGTTCGAGCGGGATTTGAGGAAAATCCTGGCTGACTTTCTGGAAGGGGGCGTAATCGATCCGGTCCTCGGTCAGCTTTCGCCAGTAATCCACACAAAAGCGGCAGAAGCCGCATTCGCCGTCATAGACCAGAAGAGGCTTACGCCGCGTTTCAGTCATTGCGCCTTGTCAGAATAACCATGCGGAGGCGCCGAGCGCCAGAATGACAGGCGAAGGGATTTGAAATGACACGCCTTCGGAACGATTTTCAGCAACCGGTTACGAGACGACCTTCTCTTCCTGGGCGTTCCACACCGTTTTCAAGCCGCGTTTCAGGGCGATGTTGCCGATCCATGACGCGCGAGCGGCTTCGAAGCCCACTTCAATATTGGCGTTCGGCGATTTGCGCGACCGCATGCAATCCAGGAAGTTTCGGACGTTATCGATGGTCCCGTCGTGTTCCGAGCGGACGTAAATTTCAGGCTCGGGATAATTCTTGCCGGGCTGCCATTTGACGCCCTCAGGATAAACGGCGAGATGGGCGCGATCGATCTTCAGAGTGGCTTGGGTGCCGCGAAACTCAATGCCTCCATCATCGATGCTGTCGTTCAGCGCTCCGGTAAAGGTCACCATAAAATCGTTAGGGTATTCATAGGCCGCCGTAATCGTATCCGGGCACTGCCACTTCATGAGGTAGAGATCGCCGGTGGTTGTCGCTGTCATGGGAGCCGGTTGGCCCATATACCACTGGATTACATCAATCCAGTGAGTGAGGAGATCGGTGAGGATGCCGCCGCCGAAATCCCAGAAGAACCGCCAATAGACATATTTCTCTTCCGTGAAAGGCTGATCGGGCGCGTCGCCCAGCCACATCTTCCAGTTCAATTCCGCGAAATTGACGGGATGCTTCGCCATCCATCCGCGATTGGCGACATAGTTTTGATACCAGTAAGTGTGGACGAAGGTGACTTTCCCAAGGATGCCGTCATCAACCAGTTGCTTGCCCAGGACCCAATGCGGCCAGCTTCGTTGCTGCGTTCCGGTCTGCACCACACGGCCCGTCTCCTTCACGGCCTTGACCATTTCCATGCCTTCCGGGATGGAGTGCATGATGGGCTTTTCGCAATACGCGTCTTTGCCGGCGTGAACCGCATCAATAAGCATCTGCTTGTGCCAGTGATCGGGGCTGCCGATGAGCACCGCGTCCACGTCCTTGCGGTCCAGCACCTGGCGATAGTCGAGGTAAGCCTGAGCCTGCGGTCCGGCGATCTTCTGCGCTTTCAGGCGGTGAGGCTCGTAAACGTCGCAAACCGCCACGACCTCGACTTCGGGATTGCCGAGAAATACCGTCATGTCATAAGACCCGCGCCCTCCGCAGCCGAGTAGCGCCAATCGAATTCTGTCGTTCGCGCCTAACACCTTTGACGGAACCAACCCTCCCAGAGCGGCAATCCCTGACCCCGCCACGGCAGTCTGCTTCAAAAATTCTCGTCGCGTCAGGTCGCGGTTCCGGTTTTCCATCTTGATTCCTCCTCGTTTTTGTCTGAATGGGCGCTCGGCTTCGTCAACCGGCCAGACTGCGCATCATACCGCAAGTTGAAGCAATTGCTCACACGATTTTTCTAAGAGACGCATGGCCTGCGCCTTCGTTACTTCGGGGCAGGCGCCGCTCGCGCCCAAATCCAAGCTGCATGACAACTGAGGCCGCGCTGTGTTACTTATGGGCATGCACGCGGAATCGCCCAACTGAGGAAGGAGACAGCGCATATGGCTGATCAGAAGGAATACCCGGGGATTCAAAGGAGCACCCTCGACTGCCTCAAGAAAGACCTGCAATCCATGGGCATCACGCCTCCCGAAGGGGATAGCGGGACCATCGAGTATCAAGGCGTGACGCTCTCCATCGCTTACGGCTCGGCGGATGAAAAGCTCACAATTCAGATTTTAAACAAGCCGGCTTTCCTGCCGGAAAGCCTCGTCTGGCAACTCCTGGATGGGCGCATTCAGAAGTGCGCGGGGTCGTGAAGGCGGATCCACGCAGCTTCCCAACACCAGGGATGAGTGAAAAGTGATGAGTGGCGAGAGGCAAGAAAAAGCAGCCGAAGCGCCGCAAGTCATCTTTGCTCGTCACTCATCACTTCTCACTGTTTTTGCGCTCTCTTGGCGCCCTGGCGCCTTTGCGAGAGGCCTTTTTCTTTTCCATCAGGCGACCTTTCGAGGTCGGGCTTGACTTATAGTAGGCTATTAATTTAGCCTAATAAATGAAGAAGTTTCCCTCGCGCCAGACCCTTTCCCCCGTGGCTCCTCGACGGATGCTGTGGGAAGGAGGGCGACGGGAGGCTGGAATGGAAACACAAGGCAAAACGGCAGTGGCCGTTCGAATCGCCCAGAGCGGTTTTCCCTTGGGCTGGGAGAGAGGCTGCAATCGAGGTTCGGAAGCGCACGATTCTGCAGGAAAGCGCGGAGAAAGAGAATGTTTAGGTCGGATGAGGGCGAAAAACAATCTATCGCATTGAAAACAGCAAGGTTATTGGCTTCTTATTCAGTCGCCCTTGACCAACAATTTCCAAAACTTCTTGCATCTTCAAGATTCCAAACGACTTATGGATTAAATTTGTTCGTTTCCTATTAACAAACAGAAAAGAAACGACTTAGCTGAAAAATCGGGAAATTGTTCGTTGTTGATGGCGCGTAATTAGCGTGGAGAGGTGCATGGCCATGCGCGGCTGCGCGACAGACCTGCAAACCAGACCCAATTTCAAATTTCAGATTTCGGAAAGCAACGCTCTCGAAAAACAAGATGCAACTTGCATCGCAAAAATTGTTGCGGAGTGGGAGGAATCTTCACGGTGGGCAGCGCAAGGCGTTTCAAGAGCGCGTCCTTCCCGTCAGCGCTCTATTCATCAAAAAGTATTTTGCCTATAAAATGACGCAAGTTATATAATACCGAGCGTCAGTCATTGTGAATCCAGGAGAAGAAGATCATGAAGTTTCGAGCGGAGCGGCTTCCCTTGAAATCCACGTGGAATTTCATTTGCCTCGCCCTTGCCGGCCTGTCGGTGATTTTCCTTTTACGCGCGGTGCGGATGGGAAGCGTCCCACAGCCATCGGAAAGTCAGCCCACTGAACGCCGCATCGACCTGGGCATGTTGCGTCCGGATTCTCTTTATGGAATCACGGTAAGCGTCAAAGACCCCGCGGCCATTCAGGGTAAGGACTCCATTCACGTGACGATTGCCGACGCCGCCGGACCGGTGACGGCCAAGTGGCTGCACAGCGCCGACCTGGATTTTTATCTCACGCTTCGTCCCCGCGCTCCGGGCCGTGGGAGCGTACTGCTTACCGCGACCCAGGGCAGCGCCATCCCTGCGCTCGAAGTCGCCGCGAATCGCATTCCCATGGCCTCGAAAGGCGAGCCCGCGGTGATTGCGACCTACCCCAACGGCGACTGGCATCATGCCCAGCCCTTTGAGTTTGGCCAGACGATTTATGGCAGCGCTGATGAGCGCCCCTACGCTCCCGCTCCTGTGGAAGACACTTATGCCGCGATGATCAAGGGCTTTCAGTGGTTCCGCTTCACCTTTCACGGCAAGGAGCCGCGCCTGGCCTATTTTGTGTTGAATGTCACCGATCGTGACGTGCCGTTCGACGTGTATCTCTATCAGCTCAAAAAGAATGCAAGCGGGAAGTCCGAGCTTGTTCCTTACAAGAAGGGCGAATTTGTTTATCAGATCGAGTCCACGCAGAATTATCCAGGCCTCTACAAATTCCGCACTCGCATTCTCGAACCCGGCCAGACCTATTTTGTGCGCGTTGATGCAAACCACCCTGCCTGGCAATTGCACACGTACTCTTATCCCATTCCTCCTTATACAGACCCGCATCAGGCGGTGCGGACCGGAATGGATTTCCTGATTAACATGGGCGACACGTGGCTCTCAAATACGCCTCGCCGCGGGTCGATTGCTCTGCGCACCACGATGACGCATTCGGAAACCGAGCTTTGCATCGCCTGCCATCCATCGCAATTCACCACGCGCGGCGAGCTCACAGCCATCCGCAACGGATATCCGCCCGTGCAGCGCAAGGCGCTCGAATTCATCACCGACCGGCTTTACAACAATGCCCGGCCCCTTTATGGCGAACCCGGAACCAACTGGGTACGCGTCATCTACTCCGCGCGCGCCGTTTCCAGTCGCCTGCCGCTGCTCACTCACTGGTTTGAAACCAACGTGACTCACGAGACGCCGCGCGCTGATTTCGCCATTCCTTACGCCAAATTCCTGGAGATTCACTACAAGGACCGCACCACGATGCCCGGCGACGAAGTGGATGGCTGCGAGCCGGACAT
>DATGKJ010000230.1:0-12855 GCA_035294685.1 Terriglobia bacterium
TGGAAAGCCAATCCTGACCGCCAGACCTTCTGGCTGAAGCCTCCCCGGAACCATGACACGATTGGCATGGTGGCGACCGACGGCCAGGGGCGCATGGTGGCCGGTTGCTCCACTTCCGGTTTGGCCTTCAAGATTCCCGGACGTGTTGCGGATTCATCGCTGGTGGGTTGCGGGGTTTATGCGGACGATAGTGTGGGCGGCGCCTCAGCCACTGGCGATGGCGACCTGATGACCAATTACTGCACCAGCATTTCCATCGTGCAGTTCATGGCGCGCGGCGCTTCTCCCCAGGAAGCCTGCGAGGAAATTCTTCGCCGCATGGTGAAAACCGATTCGCGCAACCGCTCCGCGCAGGCCGCCGTCATTGCCCTGAATCCTCGCGGAGAAGTCGGCGCAGCCTGCATGAACCCGCAGTTCCAGTTGAAATACGCCTTGTGGAAGAACGGGGCAAATCAGATGTATGAAGGAAAGGCGCTTTATGAATGAAGAGCGCAGCTTTTGTCAGACTTTTTCCAGCTTTTCGATCACCACAAGCGCCACGGTAATGATAGTTGCTGCAATCTGCAGGGCGCGCTTGACCGTCTTCAGTGTAAACATGACGCGGATCCTCCCAGCTTGAATGTGATGGATTCCGGTACACCTTGATTATAATCCTCCAGCGACAAAATTTTCACTCTCGCTTCCTGATTCAAAATGGAGATTTCACCGCAACAGCGGGGCAGGGAGAATCGCTTTTTGCCGGCGCTGCCCGGATTTACAAAGAGCTTTTCGCCCAGTTGCGCGAGGCAGGGCTGATGGCTGTGGCCGAAAACCACAATCTGCGTTGAGGGTTCAAAGCGCGCCAGAAACCTCTTCCGCGCGCGCGATTCTGCCTCCGAAAGTTGTTTGGAGCCGCTCCACTCCTCAATCTGACTTTGAGATATTGGAAGGATATGTTGCATCTCAAAGCGCGTTCCGCCCAGCGCGAAATGCAGCGAAAGCGGCAAGCCCAGCGCGTCCGAATCGACGTTGCCTTTCACCGCCCTCACAGGCGCGATAAGCGCCAGTTCCTCCAGCACATTTATGGTCCCCACATCACCCGCGTGCAGGATGACGTTTGCGCCCGCGAGCAGTTCGGGAATGCGCGGGTCAAAATATCCGTACGTGTCCGAGATAAGACCAATCTTCATCGGAGGGCTGGCGTTCGATGTTGACCGCGCATGTTGGCCTCCTGCAACGTAGCGGCGGTATCCACATCGCGGAACCATCCCTTAGCTGTTACGGCTTACCACTTTAACCTTGGCAACCAGGGGGACGCCGGTGGGAGGGAAACACGCATGGTCATTGCAGGCCTGATATTCCAGCTTGCCACGCAGCGTGTATTCGCCCGGCGGCGTTCCGGGCGCAACTTTCAACTGGGCGTTAATTTCAATTTTGCCTTCGTAAACTGAAAGTTCGGTGTCAGAAAAGGCGAGCTTTTCAACCTTGCCTTTGGGATACAGAATGCTGGCTACGGTGAATCCATCTATAGGCGTGAACTTCAGGTCAGTTGGAATCAGATAATCCAGGCTGGGATGATGATCGTTAATGTGATAGCCAGAGGCAATATCCGCCGTCACTGAAGCCCGAATTGTTGATCCTGCATGGACAATCGGGGTCACCAGGGTTAAATGCGCCTGGACAATCGCCGGTTGCGTCTGCGCAGAACCCTGCCGAACAAGAAGAACCAAGGTCAACAGCAACGCCGAATTTACGGCAAGGGCGGTTCGGAGGATGGAAGGCACAGGCTTGATTCGGGTCTTGAAAAGCATGATTCGTGGGCATCCGCCAGCCGGCATTGCATCGAGGAATATCCGCTCTCCGATCGCAATATCGAGGTCGGAACATCATTCCTACGGAGGGTATATTAAATTCGCGGATTAAGTTTCTGGAACTTCTCAAGCTGCGATTTAGCTAATTCACGGCTGACGCCGCAACTGGGGTCATTCGTGCGGCATTGAAGCACGTTGAACTTGCACCCGCAGTCGCAATTCTGTTTGCTCAACTGATTCTTGTAACGTTGAAGCTCGATTTTATTGAGCTTGCTGACGTCAACTCCTGGAACCGGAGAATTCGCTTCGGCAGGCGTTTCCACCTCAATATTGCCGGAAGCGCCTGCGGGCTGGAAGTTTTTCACGGCCTCACCCGGCGAAGCCGCGAGAAGCGTCTTAATCTCAGTAGCAAACCGCTCGGCGTCGACCGCTCCCGGCACTTTATCGTAAATCCGCCCGTCACGCCCGATCAGAAACGTGGTGGGCAATCCGATAATGCCGCCGTAAAGCTCGCTGATCTTGGTATCGCTGCCCATCGCAACGGGATAATTCATGCCAAATTGCTTGTAGAATTCGCGCACAGGCTGAACGTCATCGTCCATGGAAATGCCGATGATCTGGAAACCCTGAGGCCCATATTCTTTCTGCAGCTGAATAAAGCCGGGGATCTCCACCCGGCAAGGACCGCACCACGTAGCCCAGAAATCGAGCAGCACTACTTTGCCTCGATAGTCCGCAAGGTTCAGCTTCTGGCCGAAGATATCCGTCACGGAGAAGTCGGGAGCGGCAGGATACTTCCCGCTGGAGGCTTGCGGTCTGGCGGCCGTTACGGGGGCAATCCAATAGCGGTTGGCCAGGTAAAGTCCCCCGATCACGATCGCGATCACAACCAGGACTAAAATGATTTTATTCTGTTTGGACATCACAAACTCTCCTTAAGGGAAGATGCCGACCGGTTGCGGTTTCCCCTTACCATCATTTTACGCACTCCCTAAGCTCTCGAAAAGCTGTGAAAGTCAAGGGTGAGCGCGTTTGGCTTCCACAAGCGCCCCGTTGGGCGCTTCGCGCGCGGGCGGATGGCCGCGCAGGATGAACATCAGGATAACACCGGCGATGAAGGCCGCGATAGCCACCACTTGCGCGGTGGAAAGCAGCCCGTGAAAGAAGAAGCCCCGGTCGGGATCGCCGCGATAGAACTCCAGAAAGAATCGCGCCACCGCGTAAAGCATAAGGTACATGACGAAGACCTGGCCATCATGTTTCTTACGGCGATAGAACCAGAGCAAGGCCAGAAAAATGATCAGCGTGGCCGCCGACTCGAACAACTGCACCGGATAAAGGGGAATGCCCAATGGCACGCCAGTCATTTGATGACTATAGGGATTCGTGAAAACAACGGCCAAAGGCGAGTGATGAGCGGCTTTGCCGTAATCGTCTCCGGCCGCAAAGCAGCCCACCCGGCCAATGCACTGTCCAATCGCTACGGCCGGGGCGTAGGCGTCAAACACTTTCAGAAGAGGCAGCCGCTTCGACTTCACATACCAGATGGCAAATAACGTCGCCCCGATGAAGCCGCCATAAAAGCCGCCGCCCGCTTCGAGCGTATCGAGGCTGAAAATCTCCCCCGGATGCGCCGCATAGAATGACCAGCCAGTCAGAATCATGTAGATTTTGGCGCCGATCAGGCCCGTGACGATCAACCAGGCGCTGAAGTCCACCAGTTGTGAGGATTCCAACCCCTCTCTGCGGCCCAGGCGAACCGCCACATAGAGGCCGGCAAGCAAGGCGAGCGCCAGGAGAAAACCGTAGGTGGGAAGTTGAAGGGAGCCGATCCGAAAGAGAATTGGATGCATAACCGCGGTCAGGCGCCGCTCTGTCTCAGCAGCGCCACATCAGAGCGTAAAACGATTCAAGAAGCCCAGGTAGCCCGAAAGGATTGTAAATCGGTTGAGCGCAATCAAAATTCCAATAAGAATCAGCAAAGCACCCGAGCCTATTTCAACGGCCTGGAGGTGTCTCTTGAACCGGCCATAGAACTTCAGAAATTTACCGAGTCCCAGGCTTGTGAGCAAGAAGGGAATCGCCAGCCCGGCGGAATAGATGGCGAGCAGAAACATTCCCTGAAACACCGTATTGCGCGTCGCCGCCAGCGCCAGAATGCCCGCGAGAATCGGCCCGATGCAGGGCGTCCACCCAAACGCGAAAGCGAATCCCAGAATAAACGCTCCGAACAACCCGCGACGCGGGGCGCCGGTGTTCAGCCGGGCATCGCGATAAAGGAAGGGGATTTTTATAAGTCCCGTCAGGTGCAGTCCGAAAATAATGATGATGATTCCCGCCACCACATTAAAAATCGTGCGACGCGAAGCCAGGAACGCTCCCACTTCCGTCGCCGAAGCGCCCAGGGCGATAAACACCACCGAAAAGCCAATCACAAAGGCCACGGCATTCCTCAAGACGCGCGCCATGAGCGTGCCATCTCCGCTCGCCCGCAACTCCTCCATCGAGGCTCCCGAAAGCATTGAAACGTATCCGGGAACCAGCGGAAGCACGCAGGGGGAAAGGAATGAAACCACTCCGGCTACCAGGGCAATAGGTAGGCTCAAATGATGACTCATCAGCGCTTCCCTCTGCAGGGTCGATTACACTCTCTTTCTTGGATGCATCCTGTGAGGATGCGTTTCAAGCCTATCCTGCTGCAAAGATTGTATTTGTTCACGTTGCGGGAAACCTGATCGCTCCGACGATCTGCTATGATGGTCAGGACTCGGCAGTTTCTGGCCTAGATCAGGAAGTCAATAGCCTTGCCTGACCCTGCTTTCAGTCTATCACACCGCTGAACTTGGCATCGAACGGCACTGAAGGGGCAGCCATTTAAACGGAGCATCAATTTGTTGCGAGCCATCATTTTTGATTTTGACGGAGTCATTGTCGATAGCGAGCCGCTGATTATGAAGTTGACTCAGCAGATGGCGGCGCGCGAAGGGTGGACTATTACTGCGGAGGAGTACTATCGGGATTATCTGGCGCTCGATGATCGGGGCATCGTTGAGCGCCTGTTCCAGAGTCACGGGCAGCCGGTGAACGTCGCGCGCCGCGATGAACTGGTGCGCTGGAAAGCGCAAGCTTATCAGGAAGCGATTGGCGACGGCCTGCCCGCCATGCCGGGCGCCGTCGAATTTGTCCGCCAATGCGCCCGCCGGTATCCCCTGGCGATTGCCAGCGGCAGTCTGCGCGAGGAAGTGGAACCGCTTCTGAAGAAACTCGGGCTGCGGGAGGAGTTCGGCGTGCTGGCGACGGCGGATGACTGCGAACGCTCCAAGCCCGATCCCGCCATCTACCGGATTGCGCTTGAAAGGCTGGGCAAGCTGGACGCCTTCAAAGAACGCGGCTTAAAAGCTGGCGAATGCCTGGCCATTGAGGATGCGCCGCTCGGTGTCAAGGCCGCTCATGCCGCAGGGATGAAGTGCATGGCGCTCGCTCATAGCCGGCCCATTGAGGAGCTTCGGCACGCAGACTGGGTCTTTCACAGTTTCGCGGAAGCATCCCTGAGGGACATTGCGAAGGCGTACGAATAAGAACGCTGCGCCTTCGCCTCGTTCCGTTTGAAAAGATTTGCTAATGCGAGATGCTTTCCGTGAAGACCGTCGGGGCGATCCGCGGCGGATGGTCGCTCGCACGAGAAGCGCGCCGGTGATCTGCGAGCAGCGCCAGCATCAAATTCCGGTCCAGATGCTCGTGCACGGTGCAGAGCGAGAGCGCGTCCAGAGAGCGGATGAAATCATGCACGCGGCGCTGGTACTCTGAGACCGCCGTCGGCTCGGCGGTCTTCCCATACGCCCAGGACCAGTCCGAGACCCAGCGCAATAAGGGAGCGTTCGCGCGCACCGGGCCGCGCTGGAGAGTCTCATCCGGCTTGATCAGGGAAGAGAGGCAATTGGGCGCGGTCAAAAAAACCAGCCGCCCGTTGCGAAGCAGGGCTTCTGAGCGCAACCCGCATTCGCCAAGTTCCTGCGCCAATTCGCGCAGAAACTTCGGCCCCGCCATGGCGACAACCTGCTGGCCGATTTGCAACCCTTCCACAACAAACTGAGAAATCTCAGCCAGCTTTTCATCTTTTCGAACGACCACTCGACACACTGCGCAAGACTTCACATGATGACTGACGTTTTCTGTGGGTAACATACATTTTCATTTTGTTGAAACAGAACCGCAAAGTCAACGACGTATCGCATTGAGATGCAATTTCAGATTCCGAACTCGCGAGATGCCTCTTGACAATTTCAAAAAAATACTCTTCCAGGGGATTACAAATTATAGTGACACTCTTTGCTGTAGCGGCGCTGTCCCTTCACTTCGTTCAGGGCAGGCTCTCAGCGCCGAAAGACGCCGGTGGGGACACCGGCGCTACAGAAGAAGTCGTCACTATAATTTGTAATCCTCAATAATCCGCCGGCATAATTCAAAGCGCTCTTTCTGTCGCACCATCATTGCTCGGTTGCGCCGAGACTTTCAGCGCCGCCCTGCCCGGTGAAGTAAAGCCCCAGAAGAATGAGCGCGCCCGCCACCCCAACCTTCCAGGTGAGAGTTTCCGTCAGCAGCCACACCCCGAGCCCGATGGTCATGAGCGGGGAAAGGTAGACAAATGAAATGGCCTGTGAAGCGGTCATCACCGTCAAGACAAAAGCGTAGAGCAGATAAGCGAGCAGGGTGCCGAAGAGAATCATGAACGCCAGCGCCTCCCAGGCGTAGGCGGGGATCACCTTCCAGTGGACGTGAACCAGCGCAGTGAAACTGAAGGGGATCATCAGCACGGCGCCTGCGGTGAAAGTCAGTGTGTTCAATGTGAGCGAATCGTAGTGGTCCGATCCCTTCTTCAAAAGAATCGTAAAGCAGGCGAATGCCAGGCGCCCAGCCAGCAGAATAAGGTCGCCCACCCAATTCGCCCCCGTCCCGGCGGGCGGCCTGCCGATGGTGAGAACTCCCACGCCGCAAAAGGCGATGGCCATTCCCCAGGCCTTTTCTGCGGTCAGTGTTTCCATCCTCATCAGGCTGGCAAGCGCCAGCACAAGAATAGGGCCAAGCGCAATAATCCAGGCGGTGTGGGCGACGGAAGTTCTGGAAAGACCGTCAATATAGGTGAGCTGGTTCAGCGTGACGCCTGTCAATCCCCCAACGCCCATGAATATCCAGTCGCGGCGCGATAATTGCCTTGGCCAGCCATGCCAGGCAAAATAGATCGCCAGGAAACCCAGCGCCGTGCCCGCCACCCGCAGTTGGGCCAGAGCCAGGGGGTTAAAACCGCGAAGCGCAAATTTGCCGGCGACGGCGTTGGCGGCCCAGAAAAGCGTCACGGCCAGCATGATGAAGTTCATCAGCTTCATGCTGAAAGCGGTTTTGGGCTTTGCTGCGGGTGGGGAATTCGGCGGGCCAGGCGCCACGTTAGGAGAAGGACTCCTTCCGGACGGTGACCTTCTCGATCCGCTCGAGGTCAGGGAGGTAGCCTAAACCCGGAGTCTTCGGCACAGGGATAACGCCGCGCGGGCTGACGGTGACTTCCGGCTGGATAATATCCTGCTGCCAATAGCGCCGGCTGGCTGAAACGTCTCCCGGCAGCGTGAAGCCGGGCAGGCTGGAGAGAGCAATGTTGTGCGCGCGCCCAATGCCGGACTCCAACATGCCGCCGCACCAGACGGGCACGCCGCGCGCGCGGCAGAGATCGTGGATGCTGCGCGCTGAAGTGTAGCCGCCGACACGGCCCAATTTGATGTTGATGATTCGGCAGGCGCCGAGATCGAGGGCCTTGCGCGCGTCGTCGGCGCTGTGAATGGACTCGTCCAGGCAGAGCGGCGTCTGAAGCTCTTTCTGCAGGTGCGCGTGGTCCACCATGTCATCCCAGCCGAGCGGCTGCTCAATCATCATCAGACCGAAGCGATCGAATTGTTTCAGGTGATCGAGATCGGCCAGCGTGTAGGCCGAATTGGCATCCACCATCAGCCGGATATCCGGGAACTTCGATCGAATGCGTTCGAGCGCTTCGATGTCCCATCCCGGCTTCACTTTGATCTTAATCCTCTGGTAGCCTGCTGCCAGTTCACTCTCGATCTTTTCGAGCAACGCCTCAACGCTCTCCTGAATTCCAATGGAAACGCCGCAGGGAATTTCTCCAAGCGTCCCGCCTAAAAGCTTTGCAATGGAAACGCCTTTTTCCTGCGCCTCAATATCCCACAGCGCATTCTCCATGGCCGCTTTCGCCATGGGATGTCCGCGGATCGGGCGAAATCGAGCGGCGATTTCGCAGGCAGTGGACCACGAACGCTCAAGCGACCAGGGAATAAGATAATCTCGCAGGATGTGCCAGGCCGTTTCCGGCGTCTCGTAGCTGTAAAACGGCTTTTCCCCGCAGGTCACTTCGCCCCAGCCGGTGAGGCCATCCGCTTCAACGCGTACCAGCACGATGCGGCGATCCGTGGTGCGTCCAAAGCTGGTCTCAAAAAAACTGACCAGGGGCAAGCGCAATTCCCGAAGCTCAACATGCGTAATTCTCATAAGCAAGAAAGTTTCACCAGCGCCGAAGTCGGAGCATCATTGGACAGCTTTCCCTTTCAGGTTTGGGCTTCTTTGGGCTTCTCGCATACGTTTAATACAGTTCATACGTATGAGACAAAATATACAAAATATACGCCCACCGGGCTTTCAGAAGCTGCTACCCTGCTCTTGTCTGTCAATGATTGTGCGCACAGGAGGCAGGCATTGCAGTAAAAAAACGCCGGCGTTTTTCCAAGTTTTGCTGAGAAATGCCAGGAGCGGTTTTCAAAGCCGAGTAAAGCGGCAACCCTAAGTCATTGATTTTCTTCAGTTCACACTTCCCGCCAGCGGCCAAACCTCGTCGCTTACCTTAAATACTGTTTTCACCACAGAGGACACAGAGAGCGCAGAGGTTTTTTCTCTGTGTCCTCTGTACTACTAATGGTTAAAATGTTTGCGGCTTGCACAAATTTTCATTGGGTGGCACGGGCGTCCCGCCCGTGCCCACGGCCGAGACGGCCGTGCCACACGGGTTGCGGCTCTGCCGCGCTGTGCTCTCTGTGGTGAATTCTCTCTTAATCCCGCCTATAAATCGTCGCCACAACACAAAAACCGCAACCGCTTATTCCGCCTTCTTCGCCGCTTCCCACAGGGCGTCCAACTCTTCGGCAGAGCAATCACTCAGCTTTTTCCCCTGATCATGCGCTTGTTGCTCCATCGCCTGAAAACGGCGCTTGAACTTCCGATTGGCTCGGCGCAGGCAGATTTCCGGATTGAAATTCAGATATCGCGCCAGATTAGCCGATGCGAAGAGAAGATCACCGGTCTCTTCTTCGAGCTTTTCGGAATTCCGTTCGCTCCTTCCCAATTCTGCGCGCAACTCTGCAATCTCCTCGCTGATTTTATCGAGCAGACTTTCAAGGTTCGGCCAGTCAAACCCCACCCGGGCCACTCGTACGCCAAGCTCATAGGCTTCCAGGGCAGACGGAAACGAACGCGGGATTCCGTTCAGCAGGGAGTGAACAGCGGCTGTTGCATCATGATCGTTCGCAGGCTGCTTTTCGCGGGCTTTGGCGGCCTGCCAGCTTTCGAGGGCTTCTTCCGGCGTTCGAGCGCGATTTTCACCGAAAACGTGAGGATGGCGCCGCACCAGCTTGGCATGGAGCGACTCGGCCACATCCGCCAGCGTAAATCGCCCTTCCTCTTCGGCCAGCCGCGAATAAAAGACCACCTGGAAGAGCAAGTCGCCCAATTCTTCTCTCAGGGCCTCGAAATCGCGCTCCTCAACCGCCTCGACCACCTCATAGACTTCTTCCAGCATCAGAGACTTCAAGCTTTCGTAAGTTTGAGCGCGATCCCACGGGCAGCCGTCCGGCCCGCGCAGGTGCGCCATGAGATCAGCCAGCCTGGAGAGAGCGTCTTTGGTCAAAATGAATCCTAAGAAGAGATGATGATCAGAAGCGCCCGCTATGCAGCGCCTCGCGCGTCTGTGTCACGCCCCCGCGGCCACGCCCATCTGCACGCGCAATTCACCGCACATTTTGCCAGTAGGCAGGAGTTTGCCCGGATTAAACGTTCCTTGCGGATTGAAAACCGTCTTGATCCTCCGCATCATCTCGAGATCGTCTTCGGAGAATAAGAGAGGCATCAGCTCGCTCTTCTCCAATCCGACGCCGTGCTCACCCGTAATGGAGCCGCCCAGTTCCACGCACTTGGCGATCATCTCGCCCGCCGCGCGCGTGACCTTGCGACACTGTTCCGGATCGCGGTTGTCATACATCAGGAGAGGATGCAGGTTGCCGTCGCCCGCATGGAAGATATTGCCGAAAAGCAGCCCGTACTTCTTTGCTACCTCTTCCATGTACTCCATCATTTCCGGCAGGCGGGTGCGGGGAATGACGCCATCCTGAACGTAATAACTCGGGCTGATGCGGCCCAGCGCGCCGAAGGCGTTCTTTCTGCCGCGCCACAGCAGGTCGCGCTCCTCGTTGTTCTGCGCTCTGCGAACTTGCCGGGCGTGGTTTTCACGGCAGACTGCTTCGATCTCAACCGCCTCTTCCTCCACGGCCTCGCGCAGTCCCTCCACCTCAATCAACAGAACCGCAGCGGAATCCATCGGATAGCCTGCGTGGGTGGCTTCCTCAACTGCGCGCAACGTGAATCCATCCATCATTTCAAGGGCGGCGGGAGTGATGCCGCGCGCGGTGATGGCCGCCACGGTGCGGGTGGCGTCAGCGCATTGGTTGTAAATCGCGAGCAACGTCTTCACGGCTTCCGGCTTGCGGCAAAGCCGCACGGTAATTTCGGTGACAATTCCAAGCGTCCCTTCGGAACCTACAATCAGTCCCGTGAGGTCATATCCAGGGCGATCCCAGTGCGCGGCTCCGGTATGGATCACCGAGCCATCCGGCAGCACCATCTCAAGCCCCAGCACGTGGTTGGTGGTGACGCCATAAGCCAGCGTGTGAGGCCCTCCGGAATTCTCGGCCACGTTGCCCCCCAGCGTGCAGGCCTTCTGGCTGGAAGGGTCGGGCACGTAGTAGTAGCCATAGGGCACCACGGCGAGCGAAAGGTCCAGGTTCACCACTCCCGGCTGGACGCGCGCGCGCTGATTCTTCAGATCAATTTCCAGGATCTTCTTCATCCGGGAGAAGGCCACCACAATGCCTCCCTCGGTGACCACCGCGCCGCCGCTCAGGCCGGTGCCGGCGCCGCGCGCAATGATGGGAATGCCATGCTGCGCGGCAAGCCTGACAATTTCCGAAACTTCCTTCGTGGTCGAAGGGAAAACCACCGCATCCGGCATGGCGTGGGACGAGAGGCCATCGTATTCGTAGAGCATCAGGTCTTCATCCCGCCACAGGATGTTGGCTTCGCCCACGATGCGCTTCAGTTCGTGCCAGGGAATTTTGGTTTTTGCCGGGCTCTGTTTGGCCAAAGCTTCACTCCAATTTCTGATTGTAACGCCGAATGCCCTGCCTTCGATTTGGCGTCGTAGGGGCGGACGGCATATCGCCCTATTGATGACTGCCCATTATGGAGACAATGCCTGCTGTAGCGTCGGTGTCCTCACCGACGGTTTTTCGGCGCCGTGAGCCTGCTGATATTGTCGCAGTAATTTGCAGACTTCAGTAGGCGATTTCCGCCATGGGCGCATGCCATGCGCCCCTACAGTCATCCCTCATCCCAACAGGGAGAAGCCCCTTCCATCCTGTCATTCTTCGCTATCGCTCGGAATGACAGTTCAGGGACGTTTTTCAGCAACCTGCTAAGATAGAATACTTCATTCATGATTCCCATCCCGCTTAACGACAACATTCGCCGTCGCACCTTCTGGGCTGGCACGCTGGCGCTGATGGCCGTCAACACGCTGGTATTTCTTTATGAGCTCTCGCTGGGCCGGGAATTGAATCGGTTTGTTTACCTGTTCGGAGTGATTCCAGCGCGTTACACCACGCCGCATGGCTGGATGGTCCCAAGCGTTGCCGGCTTCGTCATCCCCATTTTTGTCTCCATGTTTCTCCATGCGGGATGGTTGCACCTGATCGGCAACATGCTCTTCCTGTTTGTTTTTGGGCGAAGCATTGAGGACCGCCTGGGGCATTCCAAGTTTCTGTTTCTCTATTTTGTGAGCGGCTTTGCGGCGGCCCTGCTGCATATCGATCTCAACGCCGGCTCGCGGCTTCCTTCGATCGGCGCAAGCGGAGCGATTGCCGGCGTGCTGGGCGCTTACTTTGTCTCCTTCCCTCGCGCCCACATCACCACCGCCATTTATCTGATCTTCTTTTTCTGGACGGTTCATCTGCCAGCCGTGCTGGTGCTGGGCTATTGGTTTCTGATCCAGTTTCTGATGGGCTATCAGGCGCTCGCTATTGAATCCGCCACGAGCGGCGGCGTGGCCTGGTGGGCGCACGTGGGCGGCTTTGTCACCGGCGTGATCCTGGGGCTGGCGCTCCCCCCATCCCGCAAGCGCATGGAAACTGTCTGGAGAATGTATTGATCGGTCTATCCCGACGCGGAATTGTTCACGCAAGCCTACGCGCAGTTGCGCGGCCTCGATAAGGTTCTCCCGGGTTTCGGCCAGGGTTGATTCCTGGGTGTTCGCGCCAGGCGGAACGCGGAAGTGGTAGAGCCTACTCACTTCACTCCCAAAGGAGGGACACAATGCAAGCGGGCTCTTCTGCCCATAACTCGCAGAGATTGACGATAGTACACGGGCCTCTTAGAATCAGTTCGGAAGTGCATGCGGGCTGGTGTTCGCCCAGGACTTCAAATCCTGTGGTCCCGATTCCATCGGGACGGTCGGTTCGATTCCGACTCACTTCCGCCAAAGCTTCCAGACCGGACCAGTCCGACATTGTTAAAAACTGGAAAGAATTTGTCTCATTCGTCCCATTCATCTCACCACCTTGGGTTCAACCTGCTATGCTAAAAGCTGGAAGTGTATTCATAAGCGGTCAGCCGTCAGCTTTCGACAAAAGCATGTGTCGCAATGAGTTTGCTGGAAGCAAACGAATTTGCGGAACGAACCCTAAGG
>DATGKJ010000231.1:0-9482 GCA_035294685.1 Terriglobia bacterium
AGAGGCGGCTGGTCAGAATCTTCCAGCCAGCCCAATCGTCTTCACCGAGCCCGTCTTCAATCGAAATGATGGGGAATCGCCTGACCCAGTCTTCCATACGCTGCACAAACTCGTCAGCGCTTAACTCGACCCCTTCGGCGGAAAGGCGGTAGCGGCCGTGTTCCGCGAAGTGGCTGGAGGCGATATCGACCGCGATGGCGGCGTCCTGGCCGGGCCGAAAACCGGCGCGTTCAAAGGCTTCCACCATCAGTTCAAAACCGGCCTCGTTAGACGCGAGCCGCGGCGCATATCCGCCCTCGTCCGCGACGCCGGCGGCGTAGACTCCGCGCGACTTCAGCGCTTCCTTCATGGCGCGGAAGATGGCGACCGCATCCTGCAAGGCTTCAGAGTAACGCTGCGCGCGAAGCGGGATGACCAGGAAATCCTGAAAATCCACATTTCCGCCGCCATGCAAGCCGCCGCTCAGGATGTTCACCATGGGCACGGGCAATTCCACAGCCCCTACGCCGCCCAGATAACGATAGAGCGGCAGCCCGGCGGAAGCGGCAGCGGCTCGCGCGACGCCCAACGAAACTCCCAGGATGGCATTCGCTCCCAGACGGCTCTTATTCTCCGTGCCGTCGAGCGCAAGAAGCTTATGATCAAGGGCGGCCTGATCGCGGGCATCCATGCCGGCGACCTCCGGAGCAATCGCTTGCTCAACGTTGGCGATGGCTCGGCGAACGCCGCGCCCTAAGTAGTCTTTCGGATCACGGTCACGGAGTTCCAATGCTTCTGCCTTGCCGGTTGAGGCGCCGGAAGGGACAAGGGCTCGGCCATGAGCTCCGTCCTGCAGAAAGACTTCCACCTCAATGGTGGGATTTCCGCGCGAATCGAGCACTTGACGAGCGCGAATGTGTTCAATTTTAGGCATCGTGATCGATGGATCTCTGAATCAAAGCGAATAGCATTATAAGATAGCTATCTCGAAAAGAGCCAAATACTCTTGTCTCGCCCTGCTTGTTTATGTGGGGTTTAGGGAAGGGCTTACCACGGAGGGCACAGAGAAAAGCTCTCAGTGTTCTCTGTGGTGAAAGATTAAGAGAAATTTTACCGTCAAAGGCGCAGCGCGGCGTGGCCGCAACCAAGCCAAATCTCAAATCTCAAATTTCAAATTTCAGATCCAGATCCAGATCCAGATCCAAAACGACGATCATTATGAAAGCAAAGGGGATATAGCGCTCACGATGAAAAACCTTCGCACTGCGAACAGGCTTACAAACCTCGCATTGCGATGGGAAAATATCCGTCGAATAAATCGCCGAATTTTCTGAATGCAACACGGGCTGGATAGCATGTGAAGATTGCCTGACAGCCCTTTGAGTGATAAAGTTGATGCGATGAAACGCCGGGCGCTCAGAATCGCTGTCCTCTTGTGGCTAGGATGGTATCTTTCCGGCCCGCTGTGCGAGACCTTTGATTTTTGGGACCCGCCACAGGCGGAGGTGCATGATATTGAGCGTTCCGCCGGTGGCTCGGTGACGCTGGTTGCCGCCATCTTCTGTTTTGCAATCTTCCTCATTCGAAAGTGGCGCGAGCGTTGTTTGTTTCTGGCCGGGGTTCTTTGGAGCAATTTCCTTTCTTTGACTTTTTATCTGCCGGCCTTCGCGGCTCCCGCAGCGCCTGTCTTTTCTCATTCCCCTCCTGCATTACCTCTGCGCATCTAGACCTTTCCCTTCTTATCCGCATGCTCTTCGGATCGTGCCCGGTCATCTGTGTGGGCGTTTCTGCCCACATGGAAGTGTTTGGGAAAGGACCATCCAATGGCTACATTTCAGGCCTCACAAAACGTCCGGAAAGGCGTTTGTCTCCGCTATCTTGGCGTGTGCGCTGGCATAGCCCTCATGATGACATGCTGTACTCCGGCTCAAAGATACCGGCCCGCGCCGCTTTCCCTCGCTGAAACGGCCTCAAAGCTCGAAGCGCGAGCTCTGGATGATCCGGGTCTCGAGGCATTCATCGAAAAAAGCCTGGGACGCTCGATGGACTGGCCGCCTGAAGTCTGGGATTTGCGCCTGTTGACGCTCGCGGCATTCTACTTCAACCCGCAGCTTGAAACAGCGCGCGATCAGGTTGCCGCAGCTCAGGCTACGATTGTTACGGCCGGCATGCGGCCGAACCCAACCCTGAGCCTTACACCCGGAATTCCGAGCCCATATCTGATGAGCCTCGAATTCGCGATTCCGGTCGTAACTGCTGGCAAGCGTCAGTATCAAATTGAGGCGGCAAAAAACCTCAGTGAGGCAGCGCGGCTCAATCTAGAACAAACAGCGTGGACGGTGCGCAGCGGCGTGCGCGCCGCATTGCTCAACGTCCTGGTGACCGAGCGCAGCCAAGCCCTGTGGCGAGCCGAGGCGCGGCTGCAATCGGAGCGACTCTCCCGGCTGGGGAAACAGCTTGAGGCCGGGGCGATTGCGAGGCCCGTCGTCGATTCCGCGCGGGTTGATCTGCTCAACAGCCAGCTTGCCACCCGCGCCGCGGAGGGCCGCGTCAGTCAAACAAAAGCAGCGCTCGCGGCGGCCATCGGCATTCCGGTAACAGGCTTAGAGAATGTGCGGTTTGCCTGGCCTGGATTCGACCGGCTTCCGCCGATCACTGCGCTTTCCGCGCGCCAAATTCAGCGCGATGCCGTCTTGAACCGCCTGGACGTGCGACAAGCTCTTGTGCAATATAGCGCCGCCCAAGCCGCCTTGCAGCTTGAAATTGCAAGACAACACCCGGACTTCCTAATCGGACCTGGATATCAGTATGAGGAAACCGACAGCTTTTTCGCGCCAATCTTCTCCATGACACTTCCACTTTTTAACCGGAACCAGGGGCCTATTGCCGAAGCCGAAGCGCGACGAAAGCAGGCCGCGGACAATCTGTTGGCGACGCAGGCTCGGGCGATCGCTGAAAGCCAGCAGGCGCTGGCTCAATATCGAGCCGCTTACGCCCAGCTTCACGATGCGCAACAAGCGCTTGCAGATCTGCGCCATGTGCAAGAGCCGATGGCCCGGCAACAAGTCGCGGCAGGCGAGACGGACTGGCTGTCCCTCAATACTGTGCTTCTACAAGGCGCGGCGGCGGCCCAGACTTGGCTGAATACACTTTTTCAGGCGCAGGCTGCGCTGGGCGCGCTTGAAGGCGCAATACAGAAACCGCTCGAACCGGAAGATGACACACCGTTGGCGCTCCCCGCGCCAGCGAAATGATGAGAGATAAGAGACGAGTGACGAGAGACAAAAAAACCAGGCAATCAAGGCAGCGCGGAGTTTCCCGCACCGCCCTGCGGGAGAAACTCTGCGACGTTCGCTGCTCTCTCGTCTCTGCTTTTTGGAGGAAACCCATGAAGGCTCTTAAATGGCTCTTTGCATTGGCGCTCGTGTTGATTGCCGCATCTCTTCTAGTCCGAAGCTACACTCAGGCTCACAAAGACCCCGACCAGGAAGAGGGAGAAGAAGAGGAAGCGATCAAGGCGCCCTCGCGGGTCTCGGTGGTGAATGGGCAGACGGTGGTCACGCTCGACGTCGCCACACAGGAACGCCTTGGCATTGTTATAGCTCCGCTCCGCGCCGTCAGCATGCGCCGCCGAGACCCGGCAGCCGCAACCGTGCTCTCCGCCCAGGGGTTGGTGGCCCTACGCAATGCCTATGTGACCGCGGAAGCACAGGCTGAGACCGCGCAGGCGCAGCTTGCGGTTTCGAGCCAGGAATACGAACGTCTCAAGACGCTCTACGCGGAAAATCAAAACGCGTCGATGAAGGCGCTCCAGGCGGCACAAGGCATGCTGCGCGCGAATCAAGCCCGTCTTGACGCGGCGCGAAAAGGGCTGGAAATTGCCAGGGCCGCCGTGCAGCAAAGCTGGGGCGGCATGGTCGCAAACTGGGTGGCCAGGAACTCACCCTTGCTGATGCGTGTCATGAATCAACAGGCGATGCTCGTGCAAGTGACGCTGCCGCCGGGCGCCTCCTACGAAGACCCGCCCGAGATCAACCTTTCCACTCCCAATGGGAATTCCGTGAATGCCTCTTATGTCTCGCCGTTCCCGCAGATCGATCCGCGCATTCAAGGCATCAGCATGCTTTATCTTGCCCGCGCTTATCCGACGCTTCAGCCGGGCATGAACCTGGTGGCGCATCTGCCGGTGGGCAAGCGGTTGCGGGGAGTTGTTGTGCCCCAATCCGCCGTTGTCTGGCGGCAGGGGCAGGCCTGGGTTTACGAACAAACCGCTTCAACTCAATTCACCCGACGTCTTGTGCCCACCGATGGGCCGCTTCGCGGAGGCTACTTTGCCACTCAGGGCTTCCGAACGGGAACCCGCGTAGTGGTGCAGGGAGCGCAGGTTCTGCTCTCAGAGGAGTTTCGATCTCAAATCCAGCCGGAGGATTGAAATGAGGCTGGGTTTCCACTCGCGGCGAACTCCCCCCTCGTCGCTGAAAGGCCGTAGCGCTGAATGATCAATCGGGAGAGCCTGATGCTGAAATCGATGGTCCGGTTTTCACTGCGTCACCGAGGTGTCGTGATCGCCTTGGCGTGTGCGCTGCTGTTTTACGGCATTTATTCGCTTCGCACAGCGCGTTATGACGTCTTTCCGGAGTTTGCTCCACCGCAGGTTTCCATCGAGACGGAGGCGCCGGGTCTTTCGCCCGAGCAGGTGGAGCAACTGGTGACCACGCCCATTGAAAATGCCATCATCGGCGTCACGGGCGTTTACGCGGTGCGATCCGCATCCATCCAGGGCATCTCCGTGATCACCGTCATCTTTCAAAATAAAGGCAGCATTTATCTTGACCGGCAACTGGTGGCCGAGCGTTTGGGCACGCTTGCCGGCCAATTGCCGGCTGGCATCACGCCTGTGATGACGCCGCTCACCTCGACCACCAGTTGGGTGATGGAGGTGGCGCTGTCTTCTCAAAAGCTCTCACCGATGGACCTGACCACCGTGGCAAACTGGGTGGTGAAGCGCCGTTTGCTGGCCGTGCCGGGCGTCGCCAATGTGTCGGTGTTCGGAGCGATGACGCGGCAAATCCAGATTCAATATGACCCCGACAAACTTATTCAGCACAACATTGCCGTCACCGACGTGATTGCCGCAGCCGAGCGGGCTACCGCCGTTCGCGGCGCGGGCTTCGTTTCCACGCCCAACCAGCGCATCATCCTTCAGACCGAGGGTCAGTCGCTGACGCCAGCCGAGGTCAGCCGGACGGTCCTGGCGCGCTCACGCGGCGCAAACCTGACGCTGGGAGACGTATGCCATGTTGTGGATGCGCCGGCGCCTCCCGTCGGCGGGGCTGCCCTGATGGGCCGCCCGGCGATCGACCTGGTCGTTCAGTCGCAATACGGGGCCAACACTCTTCAGGTGACGCAAGGCATCGATCAGGCCCTGGCCGAGCTTCGCCCTGGTCTGACGAAGGAGGGGATTCAGGTTAATCCGAATGTGTTTCGCCCGGCGGATTTCATCCTTACGGCGCTCCACAACGTGCGTTCTTCTCTCGAGATTGGCGCCATCCTGGTGGTCGTCGTCCTCTTTCTGTTTCTCTTTAATTTCCGCACCGCGGCGATTTCCTGCACGGCCATTCCGCTTTCGCTGCTCGGCGCTGTGATCGTCCTGAATCTTATGGGTCAGAGTGTGAATACGCTGACGCTGGGCGGGCTTGCCATTGCGATTGGAGAAGTGGTGGATGATGCCGTCATCGATGTGGAAAACATCTATCGGCGTTTGCGCGAAAACCGCGCGTCGCCACATCCCCAGAAAGCATGGCGGGTGGTGATGAACGCTTCAGTAGAAGTCCGAAACGCCGTGGTCTATGCCACCTTCGCCGTGATCCTTATTTTTTTCCCGGTCCTCACGCTTTCAGGCGTCGCTGGGCGCCTCATGTCGCCGCTGGGCTTGGCCTATATCTGGGCGATCCTCATCTCACTTCTGGTCGCGCTCACGGTGACCCCCGCGCTGTGCATGGCGCTGCTGGGCAGGCGGGATCTGCCCCCGCATGAGCCGCCGGTCGTCCGGGCGCTCAAGCGGGGCTACCATCGCGTTCTGCTGGCGGTGGAGCGAGCGCCTGTCGGAGTGATTGCAGGCGTGGCGCTCATCATTCTCGCAGGCATTCTCATTCTCCCGGAACTGAAGACCACCTTTCTGCCCGAGCTTCATGAAGAGAACCTGACCCTCCATATGACCATGATGCCCGGAACCTCCCTCCGGCAGTCGATTCGAGAGGGAGATCGGGTGACCCGGGCTTTGCTGAAAACCCCTTACGTCAAGCTGATTGCGCAACGGGCCGGTCGGGCAACGCTTTCCACCGATGTCTACGGCGCCGAGGCCAGCGAACTCCCGCTGGTCATCAAGGCGCGTACCGGACGTCAGTACGAGGCCGCCATGGACGATATTCACAAAACTCTGGCAAAATTCGCGGGCGCCGTATTCTCCGTGAATAGCTTTCTGGTCGAGCGCATTAATGAAACGCTTTCGGGATACACTTCCGGCGTGGCCGTGAATATTTTCGGGAGCGATCTCAACGTGCTGGACGAAAAAGCGCGGGAGGTGGCGCAAGCGCTGGGCGCGATTCATGGCGTGTCTGGAGTCCAGCTCGTGTCGCCTCCGGGCGCGCCCCAGGTGGTGGTGCGGCTGCGGCCGCGGGCGATTGCGCGCTGGGGTTTCGACCCGGTTCAGGCGCTGGATGCCGTGAGGACCGCGTATAACGGCGATATCGTCGGCCAGATTTATCAGGGTGACCGCGTCTTTGATGTTTCCGTGATCCTCGATCCTTCGGATCGGCGGACGGTGTCCGAAATCAGCGATCTGCCGCTCCGCGGGCCTGACGGGAACTACATTCCACTGGGCCAGCTTGCGGATATCTACGAAACCTCGGGCCGCTATATTATCCAGCACGAAGGCGCCCGCCGCGTTGAAACCGTAACTTGTAATGTGGGAAGCGGCGATCTGAACGCATTCCTGGCGGAAGCTCACCGCCGCCTTTCACGGATTTCGTTTCCGCCTGGAACGTACGTTGCTTTCGCTGGGACGATTCAAGCGCAGGCGCAATCCCATCGAGATTTGCTGGTGCATTCTCTGCTGGCCGGTCTCGGAATCATTCTTCTGCTTTCCGTCGTGATGGGGAACTACCGGAACCTGCTGTTGGTGTTGCTGAACCTGCCCTTCGCTCTGGTGGGAGGCGTGTTTGCCGCCGGGATCACTCATACCGATCTTTCGTTAGGCGCCCTGGTGGGCTTTGTAACGCTTTTTGGCATCACGATCCGCAACTCAATCATGCTGATCTCACACTACGAGCATTTGGTAGGCGAGGAAGGCATGAACTGGGGATTGGATGCTGCGTTGCGCGGAGCTTCCGAACGCCTGTCGCCGATCCTGATGACGGCGCTGGTGACAGGACTTGGACTCCTGCCCCTGGCTTTGGGCAGCGGCGATCCTGGCCGGGAAATTGAAGGGCCAATGGCGATTGTAATCCTGGGCGGATTAATCACCTCGACCCTTCTGAACCTGCTGGTGTTGCCAACTCTTTCCCTGCGCTTCGGGCGGTTTGAGCCGCGCGGTCAGGACTGAAAACCGCTCTGAATGGTTTTCAGCAACCTGCCATGGTAACGTCCAGCGCCCGTTCTACCGCGGGTTGCCTCGCCCCATCCGTGTCATGTCCGCCTGAATCTGTGTATACCCCGTCGGGATCTGAAAGAGCGAAGCATCGATCGGATCCGTCGAGTATGAAGTCACACGGCTCGTGATCTCGATGAGTGAATTGCTGGCGGTTGAGTTTGAGGCCGAAGCGTTTTGGGCCGGTTGCTGCTGGTCCGAGGGCTGCTCCTCATCCTGTTGTTTCTTCTTCTTATGCCCAAAGCGGCCGAAGCCCCCCAACATGCCTCCGATGGCCTTGGCTGCGGCTTCGCTGGGCGTCGTCGCGCTGGATTGGGAAGAATTCGTGGACGATGTTTGAGATGGGGATGAAGTTGAAGCTGAAGCTGAAGTCCCCTGGTTCGGCGCCTGGCCCGCCGCGACCAGGCTGATGACCTGCATCATCGGAAGCCCTTGCGGAATCTTGCCGGTTTTGTAAAGCTCCACCATCGACTGCGACACGCGTGGGTCCGTGCCAAACGCAGCCGACGGAGTCCAATTGATTTCCATGGCCATTCTCTTGTAGAAATCGGCAATTTCCTGGTAGCCGCTTACCGAAGGAGCCACCCAGGAATCGATTGAAGTGTCAAACGAGCCGCTCTGTGTCCCATGGGTGGCGTCCGTGGCCTGCATTTCCATTTTGACTTTCATCGTCACTTCCTGGGCATTCTGGCCTAGAAAGGTCTGGGTGCGGCCCGTGGGATTCACTTCGATCTTCGGCGTGATGGTCACGTTCGTGTTTTTCTCATGCGCTTCGCGCTTCATTTGCTCATTCATGCGCTGACTCATTTGTTGGACAGCTTCGCGCATCTGCTCAAAAGTCATCACGCTGTAGCTTTGCTTCTGAGGGTACACGTTGATGATGCGTTTCCCGTTCAAATCGATGATCTCGTAACTGCCGTCCGCTGAATCCCTGCGAAGATAATTGCCCTTCACATAGGTGACGCTCTCCATCGGCTTCGTTGCCTCACGCATCGATTTACTGAAGATGCTGAGCCCTTTCACCATGCCCATCATCGCCCCGCCCGTCATCTGGCTGGTTTGCGTGTACTTGAAATCAGCCCAACTCAGCGTGGAGATCAGGAACATGGACGCCGCCACCATAACAACCCATTTCTTGCTCATGCTTCCCTCCTTGAATTTCCCGTTTGATTCTGGACTACCGTATGTGGCTTATCCTAGTTGAGGTTTATGTTTTCGTCAACCACATTCAATGGTCGTTAAACTTTTTGATACTTCCCCCTTTGGCCGTGCCATTTCCTAACCTTGACTTGGATAGACTACAAATATAGACTACATAAATACGCTGGGCGCGCCTGATTTTATTTCACCGGCCTGGATGAGGATTTTGCGACAAGGATGAGACCTTCCACTACAGGAAGAACAAAAACGGTTGACGGGCGCATGCCCATTGCGCCCAAGAACACAATTCTCCGGGCTTTGGCAGGGCGTGTGAAGACTAAAATTTTCCCAACGAACCCTAATCAGCCTTTGAAATCAATAAACCATATATGGGCAGGTCCATCAACCTCAAAATGGGCATGGGCTTTAGCGAGAATAAACCGCCAATGCAATTTTTAAGGAACGAACCCTAACTATGTAAATTTGACCTTATAGTTTTTATTATATGAAACTTGTAGTGGAAGCAGGATGTAGCAAAACTTGGTTTTTAGGTCTCCGGGTTTTCCACGATGGTAGCGCGGACTCGTTATGTAGGGGCGCATGGCATGCGCCCTGGGGGGGCGGACGCCATGCGCCCCTACGGGGGGCCTTCTATGCTCCTCCAGCCTTAGCTGATTCGCCTTTCTCAACTCGAACTTCAACCATGCGTTCCGCG
>DATGKJ010000232.1:0-7563 GCA_035294685.1 Terriglobia bacterium
ATTACAAATTATAGTGACGACTTCTTCTGTAGCGCCGGTGTCCCCACCGGCGTCTTTCGGCGCTGAGAGCCTGCCCTGAACGAAGTGAAGGGACAGCGCCGCTACAGCAAATAGTGTCACTATAATTTGTAATCTCCTGTAGCGCGCGATCGCTCAGAATAACAAGGGTGGGCCAGAGGGGAACTTCAACTTCAGCAGTTCGCCAACTTCTGGAGTCTATCGAGAGAGGCGGCAAGCCCTTCGCGCGACTCTGAACACAGCGTTGCGTGTCCGAGCTTTCGCCCGGGCCGGGGCGATTTGCCGTAAAGATGAAGGTGAGCGCCGGGAATTGCCAGCACTGCGCCGGGATCGGGAACGCAGCCAATGAAGTTCACCATGGCCGAGTAGCCTCGCGGTGTGGTTGAGCCGAGCGGCAAGCCGGCGATCGCTCGCAAGTGGTTCTCGAACTGGCTGGTTTGAGCGCCCTCGATGGTCCAGTGGCCGGAATTGTGAACGCGAGTCGCCATCTCATTTGCCAGCAGCTTACCCTGCGCGTAAAAGAATTCTATTGTCAGAACACCCGCATAGCTCAACTCGCGAAAGACGCGTTGCGCGTAATCCTCGGCAAGCTGTTGGATGCCGGGCGGGACTTCTGGCGCGGGCGCAAGCGAGAGGCGCAGAATCCCTTGCCGATGATGGTTCTCAGTGAGCGGGTAGAACGTTGTTTGCCCCGTGGAGCTTCGAACTGAGACCAGCGAGAGTTCTCTTTCAAACCTGACGAAGCCTTCCAGAATCAAGGGAGCGTTCCCCATCGCCTTCCAGGCTTCATCCCGATCCGGCATTCCCTGCAGAAGAAACTGGCCCTTGCCATCGTAGCCCCAGCGACGGGTCTTGAGCAGGGCAGGAAATCCGGTGGATTTCAGACTCGCTTCGAGTTCCTCGCGGGACGTTACCGGATGAAAGCTGGCAGTCGGAATTCCCAGGCCTGCAAAGAACTGTTTATGAATCAGCCGGTCCTGCGCGATTTCCAGCGCGCGTGGAGGGGGAAAAAATCTGGAAACGCGCTGGGAAAGAAAGCGCGCGGCGGAGGCAGGGACATTCTCAAATTCGTAAGTGACCAGATCAAGCCCTTCGGCAAAGCGCGCGAGCGCTTCCGAATCGTTGAAATCGCCTGCCACGCATTCCGCTACCTGCCCGGCGGGCGACTCGGACGTCCGGTCGAAGAACCGCAGCCGCATGCCTAAAGGGTAGCCTGCAAGGGCCATCATCCTGCCAAGTTGTCCGCCGCCCAGCACTCCGATCTTCATAAGCAACAATTCGAGTCATGCCGCCCGAGGCGTATTTCCACCTTCAGAAATTGCATCCGCAGCATGTCAGGTTTTAATTCGCCCCTTGAGGCTCGGGATGTTCCAGGATCTCGTTTGTCTGCGACTCGCGGAAACGACGCACGGAGTTACGAATGTGAGGGTACTTCACGCCTAAAATTTCTGCGGCCAGGAGCGCTGCATTCTGAGCCCCGGCTTTGCCGATGGCGAGCGTCCCCACCGGAATGCCACCAGGCATCTGGACAATCGAGAGCAGCGAATCCACGCCGCGCAGCACGCGCGATTCGATGGGAACGCCCAGCACCGGCAGGACGGTTTTTGCGGCGGACATGCCTGGGAGATGAGCCGCGCCTCCCGCCCCGGCAATAATCACTTCCAGGCCGCGTTTTTCAGCCGTGGCGGCATATTCGAACATGGCGTCCGGCGTGCGGTGCGCAGAGACGATGCGAACCTCATAGGGAACCTGCAATTCTTTCAATGTCTCGGCGGCGTGCGACATGGTCTCCCAATCGGACTGAGATCCCATAATGATGCCGACCAAAGGTTTGACGCTTAGGGTCACGATGTAGATTCCTGTTGGCTTAACGCGGATGATTCACGACGTTTTTAAGATGCGGCCCTCAGCAAATCCAGGGGCTCGACAACTAAGGGTCAAAATGTTCCCGGCTTGCACAAATTTTCGTTGGGTGGCACGGGCGTCCCGCCCGTGCCCACGGCCGAGACGGCCGTGCCACATGGGTTGCTGTTGTGCCGACCAGAATATTGGCTTTAATCCTCGCCCTGGTCCTTCGTAAATCCCAACGCGCCGTCAATTTCCAGAAGTTTCTCCACATGCACCCACGTATAGTGAGCTGAGATTTTCTGCAGGAGATTGACCACCTGTTCATCCGTCACGTCCTGTTCTCCGTGATTAGCGACGAAGCGGCATCGCCAATGATCAACGCAATCCGTAATCGCGCCCATGGCGGGATAAACCTTGGTGCCACGGTTGGAGATCAGCTTCAAGCGGAACGGCGTTCCCGAAGCGATTTTTTCAAAAGCGGGACCCAGTTGCTCGGAATCCTGGGCCGATTCCAGAAACACGTCAACACCCACCACCTTCCGCTTTTGGGGAGTCAGCAGGTCCGGGCGCGAGGGAACGCGCGGGAGCTGAAGGGGCCGATGCTCGCGCACACGCCACCGGGCGGACTTATGGCCGAGGTTTGAAATGATCATGTCAGTGTAGACGGTGGTGGAAGTTCCCTGATCGTAACCCACCACATCCCCTGTCCGAACCCTGCCTTCCTCCAGTGTCACAAGAACGGCATTCTCAATCTTATCCGCAGCTTCAAACTCGCCCAGATGGCGCAGCATCATGACGCTGGAAAGAATAACCGCAGTGGGATTGATGACGTTCTTACCCGCGTATTTCGGGGCTGATCCGTGGACCGCCTCAAAGATGGCGACTTCATTTCCAATGTTCGCGGAGGGAGCAAATCCCAGGCCGCCCACGAGCGCCGAGGAGAGATCGCTGATGATGTCCCCGTTCATGTTGGTGGTGACGATCACCTCAAACTGCTCGGGTCGCTTCACCATCTGGTGGGCGCAATTGTCGATGATGATGTGGCTTGCTTCAATGTCGGGATACTCTTTGGAAATCTCCTCAAAGGTCCGCTTCAGCATGCCCTCGGTGAGCTTCATAATGTTGGACTTTGTGGCGCAATGCACCCGGCGCCGGCTTTCGGAGCGGGCAAATTCAAAAGCCAGACGCACAATCTTTTCGCAGCCTTTTCGGGAGATCAGCTTCAGTCCTTCAGCCACGCTCGGCGTCTGCATGTACTCGATTCCCGCGTAGAGGTCTTCGATGTTTTCGCGGACCACCACCAGGTCGATGCCGCGACCATTGTACGGGCTGGGAACGCCCGGCATTTCTCTGATCGGACGAATGTTTCCATAGGTTTCAAAGAGCTTGCGAAGTGTCACGTTGGCGCTCTTCTCGCCGTAACCGACCGGCGTCTCGAGAGGTCCTTTTAAGACCACCCGGGTTTTGCGGATGGACTCGATGGTGTCTTGGGGAACGCCCGAAGGCAAACCTCTTTTAAATACCTTGGCGCCGGCCTCGCGTTCATCCCATTCGATAGCCGCCCCGGTGGCCTCAATGATGCGGCGAGCGGACTGAACAACTTCCGGCCCAATGCCGTCTCCGGGGATCAAAGTCACAAGCTTCTTACCGCTGGAGGTTGCGTGGAAGTTCACGGATTCAACTCCTTGCCTGGTTCAGAGGATCACAGAAAAAATTAAAGTATCAGGTCAGATCAAGTCAAAATGCAAGCGCGGATTGCTCCTCATCCCGACTCGCCCTGCTGATATTCGATTTTTGAGGGCCAAGAGGTCAACGCGGGAAGGGATACATGATCCAACCCAGCAGAATGGCGATGCCCACGAAAAGAACAAACGATTTGATTCCGTAAAGAATCCGCTCCCGAAGCGTGTCTCTGCCGAGGACTCCAAACACCACAGAGACCAGAAAGGCAAACAGGACCATGGCCGGAAAGTGATGGATCACCATTGGACAACAAGTGACGAGTGACAAGTGATGAGTTTTGGGTGATGATGGGCCAGAAGGCGATAAACCTTCAGAGCCTAGGTCACATAAATACCTGGACCGAACCCACGGGCGGGACGCCCGTGCCACGGTTGTGACATGGCCATCCTGGCCATGACCACACATTATCCAGAAACGTTAGTGACACATGACTAGCACTCATCACTGCCTCTTCACGGTTTCCTTTCGAGCGCAATATCGTAGGCGTCCAGAATAGTCAGGACGTTGAGCATGCCGGCGGAAACCAGGTATGCAGTGCCGTAATCGGCGCTGATGAAAAATGGATTTCCGCCCGAATAGCCGAAAAACTTCGCCACCGGCATGGCCAGACCCGCGCAGAGTTCGCCGAGATATCCCAATCTTTCGAGATAAGAAGGCGATGCAAAAGCGAAAAACTGGCCTTGCATCAGCAGGCCCAAGACGAACATGCCGACGATGGCGAGAAACAGGATCAACGCCCGCCATTTCCGCTTGAGCATCCAGTGCCCAAGACCTGGAATAAGCCACGCTGCGATGCAGAGAGTCACCAGACGGCTGGTTTCCGGGCGTGGGTGTGAAGTTGTCTTCTGATCGTTCGTCTGGTCGGCCACATGACGCGAAGGGTTCCGACGTTTCTCAATGTCTGAAGGCATGCTCTTGAGAAATAAGCAATCAAGTTAACATACCTCAAGCGCGAGCGGCAAGAATGGGAACAATCGCCTGCTGGCGCTCTCCAGTCACCTTTGGGCCGCTTTCGTCGAGGTAAACGTCCACTTCACTGCGCACGCCAAAATCGGACAGGTAAATTCCCGGCTCAACGGAAAAACAGGCGCCGGGAATCAGAATGCGGTCATCATGGCTCTCAAAGTTATCAAGATTAGCGCCGTTGCCGTGAACATCCTGCCCGATGGAGTGCCCGGTGCGGTGAACGAAGGCATCGCCGTAACCGCGGCGCGTAATCACGCCACGCACGATGTCATCCACTTCATATCCGCGAACGGAACGCCCCTGGGCGAGCGTGGTCTGAATAAACTCGATGCCTGCGTCGCGCGCCTCCCGAACCACGTCAAAAACTTCAGCATAGCGGCGCGGGACTTCATCGCCCACAAAACCCGTCCACGTGGTATCAAAGTAGACGGCTCCCGGCGCGCGACGTTTTGCCCATATATCGAGCAACACATAATCCTGGGCGCGGATGGGCAGGGAAGTGTGGGGTTCAGGGCTATAGTGAGGATTGCCGGTGTGTTCGTTGACGGCCACAATCGGCGGCTCTTCCGTCTCAAGTCCCTGGCTCTCAAGGAAGCGAAGAATCTCCTGTTGCAGATGATATTCATCCAGGCCCTCTCCGGCGCTAACGGCGCCGCGGATGATTCGGAAGGCTTCGCGGACGGCGGCTTCCACCCCTTTCGCGGCTTCAAGATGCAAAGCCAATGCCTCCTTAGACCAGCGGGCCTCAAACCATTGCACCAGGTCAGCGGAGGAAACCACTTCGACCCCGAAACTCCGCACCAGTTCGACCGTGCCGGCATCCACCAGACCGATGTAGGGAATGGCATTCAAGGGCGAGTACTGCATGGCCACGCGTTTTTTGCCCGCAAGCATGTCCCGAAGTCTGGCGCGCTGTTCCTGCCAGGATGCATAAACGCGCTCTCGGCCTGGCAGTCCGGCCAGCGCTCCCTTCTCGATACGATGAACCAGTTTCTCGGGCTCGCCTGCGGCAGGGATGATATAGTACCAGCGCCGCGTGCAGAGCGAAGGGGCGATCTGGAGGATTCGATATGCAATCGGATCGCGGTGGTGATGATCGTAAAAGAGCCACGCGTCAAGCTGCTCTCGCTTTAGACTCTCCTGAATGGCTTCGAGATCCATAATTCCTGCTCCCTGACAGGTTGTTTAAAATTCTTGCAGCCTGTCATTCTGACGCCGAGCCCGAAAGACTTTATCATAAAACCAGTCAGTTCTGCGGGCGCTGACCATGCATGCCATCAGCGGACTCGATGCGGGAGCTTGAATTCAGCCGAAGCACAGACATGAAAAAGTGCCGCAAACCTGCTCATCTTGATGTAAGATTCGGACTTAACCCAGGCAGTCTTCCACTCAGAAAGTTGGTCGATGTTGGAGGGCGCTGAATCGACTTGCTCAAGTTGCGGTTGGAAAGGCAGATTATCATCGAATGAAGTAAGCCGCGGAAGGAGGGTCATGAACGGCGCCAACCCTATCGAGTACAAGCACAAGCTGGAAGACCTGCTCAACCTTCGTCGCTCGGCCTGGCATAGCTACCTCAGAGCTGCCCGGACCGAGAGGTTCTCGTGGCGACGCGCTCCCAAACCCTTCCTTCACCAACTGAAAGCCTTCATCAACAACATGACCTGGGTGATCATCTATCTGCAACATCGCTTTGGCCGGCGCCATCGTTTTCAGGATTACGACCACGATCCCACGCGAGGCATTTATCCCCTGGTGTCGCAGCTTCCGGTCAATGGCGATCTGCATGCCGAGGATGAAATTCGCGTCAGCCTGGCGGGCGACTGGGGAACCGGAACGCCGGAATCCAATCGCATTGCGAATCACATCCGCGAGTTCAATCCTCACTATACCATCCACCTGGGCGATATCTACTTTGTGGGAGGCGCTGACGAGGTGGAAGAAAATTGTCTGGGGAATCCACAGGG
This sequence comes from Terriglobia bacterium, assembly GCA_035294685.1. Classification (GTDB taxonomy): domain Bacteria; phylum Acidobacteriota; class Terriglobia; order UBA7540; family UBA7540; genus RH2-MAG17b. The sequence goes on from DATGKJ010000232.1 coordinate 6,540, forward strand.
GAAGAGCATTCATGCGGTCACCTGGCCGAAAGGCTCGCATGGAAGCTTTGCGCTGAATGGCAATCATGAGATGTATGCCAATGGCCGCGCCTATTTCGATCACCTGCTTCCTCGCTTTGGGATGCGCCTTGGGCCGGGAATGGAAGCCATGGGGCAGAAGGCGAGCTTCTTTGCGCTCAAGAACAAATACTGGGCCATCGTCTCGCTGGACACAGGCTACAATTCCGTCGGTCTGCCTATTTTTGAGCGCCTTCCCTATCTCAAGAAGGTTCCTTACGTGGGCGGCAACGGCAGTTTGCCTCCTGCCATCATCCGATGGCTGCGAGAGGATGTAAGACCGCATCTGGAAGACCGTGCCGTGATTATTCTGACCCATCACCAATATTATTCGGCGTTTGAGGATTGCTTCCCGGAAGCTGGCCGGCAGTTGCGGGAATTTATTTCCAGGCCGGTCCTGTGGTTTTGGGGGCACGAGCACCGGCTGGCGATTTATGGACTTTGCCAGGCCAAGGGCGGCATTCCGGCTTATGGCCGCTGCCTTGGGCATGGCGGCATGCCGGTGACCATTCACGCCAAGCCCCGATACAAGCCGAAGCAGAGCCCCTTAGTGATCTACGATGACCGGGAATATCGGAATATTTCTGGCACCCCTGTAGGACACAACGGATACGTGAACCTGATCTTTACGGGCCCCTGGCTCAGGATCGAGTACCGCGATGTTCAGGAGCGCGATAATCTTCTGCTGACTGAAACTTGGGAAGCGCGCGGCGAGGAGCTGGTGGGCCGGGATATTCAGATTCAGACGAGCGAGAAAGACTTCAGACAGTATCATCCTGATCTCCATTTTGCGATCAAGCCAACGCCCCAATTTGAATTGGAGCATGTCTCGATGTGAGGGCAGGCTCCCTCTCTTCGTTTGCTCTTATTCGCCTTGGGGCGAAAAAGACCTTCTCTTGAGGTATCGAAAGTCAGATGCGGTCTCCCGAAAAGTCCTGCCTGTCCAGGCTCTTCATTCTTCTCATTT
>DATGKJ010000233.1:0-20175 GCA_035294685.1 Terriglobia bacterium
CGGACGAAATCCTGATGATGGCATCCGTCGGCTTGATGATTTTCGGGACTTCATGCTCTTCATACCGCACATCGCGCGGTCCGTAGAGAACAGTTCCTCGCATCGGTAACCTCCTCGTCTGCCGGATGTAGCTCCATCAGATTGCTTGCTGAGCGTCAGGGCGGCGCGGTCACAGCACCGTCATGCCGCCGTCCACGGTGAGGGCATGACCCACGACGTAACTCGCCCCCGGACTATAAAGCCACAGCACCACCGAGGCGATCTCCTCGGGCCGGCCCGCGCGGCCGATCGGAACATGCTTCGCTATCTCGGCGTACGCCTGCTCGTCCCCATTGACGACATCGCGGGCGATCTGCGTGTCGATCAGGCCGGGATTGACCGCGTTCACGCGGATGCCGTGCTTGATGTATTCCAGAGCGGCCGTCCGCGTCAGGCCGACCACGCCGTGCTTGGAGGCGATGTAGGAAGCGATGCCGGGGTTGCCAGTCAAGGCGCCGACCGATGCGTTGTTGACGATCGCGCCGCTGCCCTGGCGTTCCATCTGTCGCAGTTCGTACTTCATCGAGCTCCACACGCCGCGCAAGTTGATCCCGATCACGCGGTCCCAGTCTTCGCGGGTGCTGTCGGCGATCGGAGCGATACGGGCCATAACGCCCGCGTTGTTGAAGGCAGCGTCGAGTCGGCCGAACTCGGCAACGGCGCCATCCACCATCGCCGCCACTTGGGCGTCGTCACCCACGTCGCACCGGACGGCGATGGCCTTGTGACCGGCGGCCACCAGCTTCTGGGCTTCCGCCTTCACCAAATCCTCCCTGACATCGGCCAGCACGACGGCCGCGCCAGCCTCGGCAAACGCCTGCGCTGTCGCCAGGCCCATGCCAGAGGCGGCGCCGGTCACTAACGCAACTTTATCCTGAAAAGACAAACTCATAAACGCGCTCCTTATTTTCAGCGATAGGTCATTTGTTCGATCTGCGCGGGGTACCGGGCGCCTTGGATTGCGATCTTTGAAGCGGCCCTTTCGACGTCGCGGAGATCGTCTGAGGTCAGTTCGACGGCGACTGCCCCGATGTTTTCTTCGAGGCGCGCCAGCTTCGTTGTGCCCGGAATCGGAACAATCCACGGCTTCTGGGCTAGCAGCCAGGCAAGCGCGATCTGCGCGGGCGTTGCCTGCTTCCGTTTCGCAATTTGGCGAAGCAGATCAACCAGGGCCTGGTTCGCCTTCAGGGCTTCCGGCGCAAAGCGAGGGATTTGACTGCGGAAATCGGAACTGTCGAACGTAGTATCTTCCCCGATCTTTCCCGTCAGAAAGCCTTTGCCCAAGGGGCTGTAGGGAACGAAACCGATGCCGAGTTCTTCGCAGGTCGGCAGGATTTCCTCTTCCGGACGCCTCCACCAGAGCGAGTATTCGCTCTGAACTGCCGTGACCGACTGGACGGCGTGCGCCCGCCGGATCGTTTTCGCGGCGGCCTCCGACAGGCCGAAATGCTTGACTTTGCCTTGCTGAATCAGGTCCTTCACCGCTCCCGCCACATCTTCGATGGGCACGTTTGGGTCAACGCGGTGTTGGTAGAACAGATCGATGGCTTCGACTTTGAGCCGCTTGAGCGAGCCCTCGGCGACCTGCTTGATGTGTTCGGGCCTGCTGTCCAGCCCCGCTAAACCTCGCTCCGCCTTGGGATCAATTTTCCAGCCGAACTTGGTGGCGATCACCACCTGCCCACGGAAAGGAGCCAGGGCTTCGCCCACGAGTTCTTCGTTTGTATAAGGGCCATAAACTTCGGCCGTGTCGAAGAACGTGACACCGCGTTCAACAGCCGCCCGGATAAGAGCGATCATTTCCTGTTTGTCTTTGGGCGGGCCGTAAGAAAAGCTCATCCCCATGCAACCGAGGCCGATGGCTGAGACTTCCAGGTTGCTCTTTCCAAGTTTGCGTTTTTGCATTGTTTCTCCTCCTGTCATGTTCGGCTCCCTGCCTGTCTACCGGGTTCGTGATCTCGGCTTCCTATTTCTTTCCTTCCAAACCTTACACAAAAGCCTTGTTCGAGCGGTAGCCTGATCCTGTCGAATAATTGCCTAATCCTGTCGGCAAGCAAGATTTTGTGCACACCCATTTCTGATTTCACGATATTCTTGATTCGTAACGGAGGACTGTATGGAACCGGCGCGAAATCAGAGGATGATGAACAGGGAGCGATCGTCACAGGTCGCTGTGATGCGAAGAGAACTGGCGCATAAGATTGCCGCGCATACGCCACAGGCAGAAGCACAGGCAACCTCCGTACCCGGCCTCACGCTCTATCGACGGACTGCGCCGAGTCCTTGCTATCCCGCGACGTACGAGCCGAGCCTGACCGTCTTCGCTCAGGGACGAAAGCGCGTAACCCTCGGCGGAACTGTTTATCTCTGTGACGAATCGACCTTTCTTCTGAGCTCTGTGGATGTGCCGGTGGTGAGTCAAATTGTTGAAGCGAGCGAAGAGGCGCCTTTGCTATCGTTGTTGCTCAAGCTCGATATGGCCGTGGTCCGGGAAATTCTCAGTCAGGAGGAGTTCCAACCCCGTGAGAGTTCATCCCAGGCCCGTGGCATCGCGATCGGGAGAACAACCGTTGATCTCCTGGAACCGTGTTCCCGGCTTCTGGACCTTCTGGATGCTCCCGAGGACATACCGTTCTTGAGCGACCTGATCCAACGGGAGATCGTCTACCGCCTGCTTCGAGGCCCTCACGGAGAGCGTCTCCGCGCGATCGCCACGCTGGGCGACCAGAGTCAACGAACAGCGAAGGCCGTTGCCTGGCTCAGGGCCAATTATGCGAAGCCCTTGCATCTCGAGGAACTTGCAGAAATCGCGCGCATGGGCATCTCGACGCTGCATCATCACTTCCGCGCCCTGACGGCAATGAGCCCGCTTCAATACCAGAAGCAGCTTCGATTGCAAGCCGCGCGGGAGCGCATGCTGATTGAGGGGCTTGATGCGGCGAGCGCCGCTTTCGAGGTCGGGTATGAGAGCGCAAGCCAATTCAACCGCGAGTACAAACGCATGTTCGGTCAGCCACCGATGCGGGACGTCAAAGCGCGGCGACTCGCTGGCTCCGCAGCGGTAGGCAACTGACAATCACGCGGAACTTGGCTCTGCCCGGGTAGCCAGCCATCTGGAACCTCAAAAGTCCTGTCGTGGATTGCTTCTGCCCAGCGTTTAGCATTGTTTGCTGACCAAAAAATCTGCCTTTGTGACAACATCCTTGGTAGGTTTCGCTATTCAGGGAGTCTTGCCTGTGGGTTTCATCGTGTAAACAAACTGCATGATTTCGCTGCGTTGTTTTTCCCGATCCTTCACTTGCTGGGCATGGAGTTGGCTGAAAATTCTAAATTGCTGCTGTGCCTGCTCCTTTTTGCCAGTCCGCGCTAATGCCTCGCCCAGACGATAATGAGCGTCGGCCAGGGTCGGCTGAAGCTGAATCGCGCGTTGGTACTGCTCGATCGCTTCAGGATACCGGCGCTGTTGAGCGTAAAAGATTCCGAGTTGAAAGTGAGCGTCGGCAAAAGCAGGATCGATCGTGACCGCTCGTTCCAGAAGGCTTTCAACCTGTCGCAAATCCACAGGCTGCGTTTGCGCTCGCGCGCCTTTCCAGAGGCTCAGCGCATAATAATAGAGAGCCTGCGGATTTCGAGGTTGCAACTGCGCATAGCGCGCAAAACGCCGGGTGACAGCCTCGGCCTGGATGGGAGAGACATCGTAGATTCGGCCGAGAAATATGTAAGGGCGTGGATCCTCGGGGTTCAAGTCGATGGCATGGCAGAAGGCATCGATGGCTTCCTGATAGTGCGCGCGGGAATAAAGAGCGATTCCCAGTCCGATCTGTAATCTGACCGAGCGAGGATAAAGTTGGACTCCTTTCGTAAATACTTGAGTGGCTGGTTCTAAGGTGTGATGCAACAGCAACTCGCTCCCCCAATCAAAGATGTTCTGCTCGCTGGGGTCCATATGCGCGGCAAGCTCATACTCCCTGGCGGCCTGAATATATTGCCCCGTGTTTTCATAAATGGTCGCCAGCAGGGAATGGAGCTCCGCGCTGTCGTGATAACCTTGCAGGCGTTGGATTTCGGCTTTCGCATCGGCATACTGGCTGGTCTTAATCTCGGCCAGCGCCAGATCGTATCCATTGTTATAAGAAGAGGGCTGAATTTGTTGAGCTTTCCGAAGATAAGGAATGGCAGCGGCAAGCTTCCCAGTGCGGATGTAAAACTCTCCTAGATTGTGATGGGCGTCATAGCTTGCTGGCTCAAGCTGCACAGCCTTCTTGAACTCGATTTCAGCCTGCTGGTTTCGGCCAAGGTCAACCAGATTGGCCGCCAGATACGTATGCGCTTCTCCGGATTGAGGTTGCAGGCGGACGGCCCTGGTGAAATAAACATTGGCCTGGTTCGCCTTGTGCTGTCCGGTGCAAACCAAACCCATTAATTCGTTGATCTCGAAGTTCTCAGGAGCTTGCCGAAGCAATGATTCTAGAACTTGCCGTGCCTGGTCATATTGCTGATTCTGATAAAACGTTAACGCCGCCTGAAATTGGCGGTTGAGATCAGAGGCGCTCGCGTAGGCCGAATGGTCTATCCCCTTGAGGGAAATAAGCGCAAGGAAGGGAAGGCACAACGCGAACAAGGCTCGTGACACAGGCATTCTGCGCATCAAATGAATTGTAATCTCGCGCTAGCTCGCTGACAAATTCATCCAGTTCCTGTTAAGTTAGGAGGAATACGGCAGCGAGCCAGACTCACAGGATGGCACGGTGCGCACCTTTTCCTGTTGGCCTTGTCGTCTTCCAGACTCTTGAGTTTGGCCGAGCACCCGTAACATCGTGAGGCCACGCAAGGCAGCTTTTGTGGCGTGCTCTTAAAGGACTAAGGACCCGATCTATGAATCAGACGGCAAACCTCACCGTGAGCTTCGAGGGACTCGGAGTAGCAGCCTTTGAAAGCCGCAACGCGAAGGAGATTGCAACTCTGATTTCCAGACATGGAGGCGTACCGCACGTCGCGCTTTCCGTGCGGGAAGTGCCTTTTGAAGAAAACTCAGCCGTTTTTGGCTTTGCTCAGAGGCTTCTGAATGAGCAACTTGATGCCGTCATCTTTATGACAGGCGTAGGCGCCACGACATTGTTAAACATCCTTGAGAGCCGCTATTCCCGTGAGGAAATTGTTCGTGCACTTTCAAAGGTTACGGTTGTAGCTCGGGGACCCAAAGCTGTCCGCGCGCTGCGGAATCTTGGCGTTCCGGTCACCATCAGTGTGCCGGAGCCGAATACCTGGCATGAAGTGCTGAGTGAGCTCGAAGAGCATCCGCACAGTTTTGAGTTGCATGGAAGCCGGATTGCCATTCAGGAATACGGGGTTTCGAATGAGCGGTTCATTGGCGAGCTAAAGGCTCGAGGCACGGAAGTGCTCAGCGTGCCCGTTTATCGCTGGGCGTTGCCGGAAGACCTTGCTCCGCTCAAAGAGGTCATTCAGAAGATCATTGATGGGCGCGCGCAGGTTGTGGTGTTCACGAACGCCGTCCAGGTGACGCACGTCATGCAGGTGGCAGGACAGACAGGGATCGAAGAGAGCCTGCGAAACGCTCTGCCGCAGCGAGTTGTCTGCTCCGTCGGGCCAACTTGCACCGAAGCGCTGACCGCTCAGGGTATCACCGTAGATATCGAGCCTGAACATCACAAAATGGGCATTCTCATTCACGAAGCCGCCCGGCTGGCTCCGTCCCTGTTCCGCAAAAAGGCGCAAGGTGAGACTGAAGCGCGACCCTCATTGGAAATAGCTTCCCCAGCGGCGCCTCCGTCTGTTGAGAGCGCGCCACGACCCCGGTGGCACAATTCGCGCTTCATGAAAGCCTGCCGTCGGGAACCTACTGATGCAACGCCTGTTTGGCTGATGCGCCAGGCAGGGCGTTATTTGAAGGAATACCAGGCGATTCGCGCCCGCACCCCTTTTCTGGAGCTATGTAAAAATCCCGACCGAGTCGCTGAAGTCACGATTACCGCCACAGAAAAAATCGGCGCTGACGCAGCTATCCTGTTTGCAGACCTTCTACTGATCGCTGAACCCATGGGTTTTCGCCTGGAATATGAAAAAGGCAGCGGACCATGGGTGACGCCTGCGCTCCGAACGCCGTCGGATGTGGATCGCTTGCGCGAAGTGGAACCGCAGGATTCTCTGGCTTTTGTCTTTGAGGCGGTGCGCCGCACGCGCGCCAGTCTGGATTCCGCCAAACCTCTTATCGGATTCTCCGGCGCGCCGTTCACACTGGCCTCTTACCTGATTGAGGGGGGCGCTTCCCGAAACTTCCGGCACACCAAAGCTCTCATGTTTCGCGATCCGGGCGCTTGGCATGCATTGATGGAACGCCTCACGCGGGGCCTCATCAAATACGTAAACGGCCAGATCGAGGCCGGAGTTCAGGCGGTTCAGATTTTCGATTCGTGGGTCGGATGTCTATCGCCCAGCGATTACAGGGAATTCGTCCAGCCACATGCGCGCCTGCTTTTACAGCATCTTAAGCCCGGCGTCCCCATTATTCATTTTGGGACTGGAACGGGATTACTGCTCGAAAGCATGCGAGACGCGGGAGGGAGCGTGATCGGACTTGATTCTCACGTCGAATTGGATGAAGCCTGGAAACGCCTGGGACCGGAGGTCGCCGTTCAGGGAAATCTCGATCCTATGGTCTTGTATGCGGATCTGCCTTTCATCCGCCAGCGGGTTCAGAAAATTCTCCGGCAAGCCGCCGGACGTCTCGGGCACATCTTTAATCTGGGTCATGGAGTTCTTCCCGACACCCCGGTTGAGCACGTCATTGAGCTGGTCAAAATGATCCATGAAGAAAGCAGCAAGAATCTGAACTCGCTCCATTTTCAACCCTGATTCTTTGAGCTAAGATGAAAATGATTATGCTTGGGGAAAGTTTGAGAGACCAACGACGTGACCGGATAGAACTGACGAGGCATATCATCCTGTTGGTGATGTGCCTGACAATGTGCGGGGCAGGGAATTCAATGCTGGGCAGTCAACCCTCTGCCGCTGACGATAGCGGAAAGCTCACTCCTGCTGCGAAGGCTACCTCAAATCCAAACACGACACAGAATACTGCCGGTGAGATCCGCAGACGAGTTCTTGTGGTCAACGTTCCCGTCAGTGTGCTGGACCGGCGCGGATTTCCCGTCATTGATCTTACCCAGAACGATTTTGAAGTCTTTGAAGACGGTAAGCGTCAAAATATCACCTATTTCCGCCAGGAGCCGCTGCCCCCTCTCCGGATCGGCCTGGTGCTCGACACCAGCAACAGCATGCGGATGCAGATGAAATTTGAGAAGGACGCGGCGGAACAGTTCGTCTACAACATGCTGGAGGGACAGAACACTCGTAACAAAATTTTTCTTGAGACCTTTGATGAAAGCAGCTCGATTCTCCAGGATTTCACCTCCGATCCTGATCTCTTGATGTCAAAGATTCGCGATCTTAAAGCGGGCGGCGGAAAGGCCATGTATGACGCGATCTATACGGCCTGTGAGACCAAAATGCTCAATTCCGGACCTGCCGAAGGCACGCGTCGGGTGCTGGTCCTGATCAGCGATGGATTGGACGTCCAAAGCAAACACACGCTGGATGAAGCCATTTCCATGGCCCATCGCGCTGAAACTTCCATCTATACCATAGGCAATTCGATGTACGGGTTTTCAAACCCGGGCGATAAATATTTGCGCCAGCTTGCCGACGAAACCGGCGGCGGAGCTTTCTTCCCGCTCGAAAAGGAGGTGGGAGCTGATCTGGAAACAGGGTATCTTGCCCACGGAACAATCAACGATGACGGCAGCCAGAACATCGGATTAGGGGCGCAAACCGGCATTTACACGGCGCAGAGGCTGATGCACCTGGCAGACGCCCTCGAAGCGCTGGGACGCGAATTAAATTCCCAATACAGTATTGGATACACACCCACCGACCAGAACCTGAATGGGACCTATCGCCGCATTCGGGTAGTGGTCCTTCGCAAGGGCGTGCGAGTCCGCAGCAAGACAGGCTATTTCGCCCTTGGCCAGCCTTAGCAGGTCGCTGCAAAACTCTTACAGCTTGTGATTTCGAGAAGCCGCCTAAGGCGAAAAATATTGACTCAGCGGCAGGCTTTTTCTTGGGATGAAATCCCCACGGCTACTTCAAACTGCAAATTAACCGTCGCTACCCAAACATGCTGCGCCGTGGTGCGCACTATTTTGTATACCCAACCCAGATCTACGAGTATCTCAGCCAGCGGAAAAGCTCAATGAAGGAAGGCCGCTTGCCGTACATCAGAACTCCCACACGGTAGATTCGAGCTGAGGCATAGGTGACACCGAGCGTGGTCAGCGCAAGCAGAACCAACGAGAGCGCGATTTGCCAGAGCGGCGGAGTCTGAAGCGCAATGCGCATCACCATAAGGATCGGCGAGAAGAAGGGAATCATCGAGAGGGCAATCGAGACGGGCGAGTTAGGGTCGCTCATCACAATGCTGAACAGAAAGAAACTGGCCACAAGCAGCAACGTGACCGGCATCTGAAGTTGCTGCGCATCCTGTTCGCTTGAGACAGCCGAGCCAATGGCAGCGTACATCGAAGCAAACAGAAAATAGCCCCCGATGAAATAGAGCACTCCAAAAGCCAGCAACACGGGCGGAAGATGAACATTGAATCCGGAATCCGAAGGCCCCATCGTTCTTGCCATGCTCAGGCCATAGGCGGCGAGTAAACCTGCGGAGACCGCCCAGATGAGAAACTGCGTGAGTCCGACCGCAGCCACGCCAAGGATTTTTCCTGCCAGGAGCTCGAACGGCTGAATTGAAGAAATCAGAATTTCCATGATGCGCGTCGTCTTTTCTTCCAGCACCGAGCGCATCGTGGTGATGCCATACATCAACAGGCTGCCATAAAGGATCGTGGCCATGCCGATCGCCACGGCATAGATCTGCCCTTTCTCTTCAGACTCTCCTTTCGGGGTTAAGTGAATCAGCCGAACGTCGGCGGTGTGAAGCAATGTGGAGAGATTCTGGACGGAAACTCCCTTGCTTTGGAGAAGCCGGGCAATTACGGCGTTCGTCACGGCGTGGTTGATTGTCTCCAGCGTCATGAATGCCCCTGGATTCCTGACCACGAACTGCGGCCTTTCGCCCGCGAGAATGTCGTGAGGAATCCAGAGATAGCCACTCAGCCTGCGCGTTCGAGTCAGTGTCGTAAGGTGCGCTCTCAGCTCCTGCGGGTCGCGCGGCTGTTCCTGAATCTGGACGACGGCAAAAGCCGGCTTGCCGTCGGGCAGTTTCTGTTTTGTAAGGAGAGACTCAATCAAATCCCCCAGTTGGCCGGCTTCGTCCACAATGGCGATTGTTTGCGTGTGAGCCGGCTGCTTTTCAGCGACAAAGAATTGAAAAACAATAATCCCGATAATGAACGCGGGAATGGCAACCGTGCTGATGATGAAGCCTTTCGTCAGGACTCGCGTCAGATATTCACGTTTGATTACGAACCAGAGTTTAGGCATGATCCTCCGAGACCTTCTCGATGAAGATATCGTTCAGAGGGGGTTCCACTAATTCAAAGCGCCGGATGCGCACCCCGCGCTCGACGGCGGTTTTTAGAATTTCCTGCGGGTCGGCGCCTGCGCGGAGCTTTGCCTCGACCATCGCTCCGTGGCGGTTGATCCTTTCAATAATCGCGGGCTGGTCCAGAAAATTCTCGTCGCCGCAATACTCAATGCGCACAGTGTTTTTACCATACTGGCGCTTGATCTCCTGAAGCTCGCCATCCAGCACTTTCTGGCCGGCATTGATCAGGCAAATGGAGTCGCACATCATTTCAACTTGTTCCATGCGATGCGAGGAGAGAATAATCGTAGTCCCCTGGTCATGCATTTCGAGCATGATATCCTTGATGATTGCGGCATTGATGGGATCGAGGCCCGCAAAAGGCTCATCCAGAATCAGCAGTTGTGGCCGATGGAGCACCGCGGCGATAAATTGCACTTTCTGTTGCATGCCCTTGGAAAGGTCAATAACTTTCCTTTCCGCCCAGGCGCCGATCTCCAGCCGCTCCAGCCAGGAGCGCCCACGTCGCCGAGCTTCGAATTCCGGAACCCCTTTCAGACTGGCCAGGAATACGAGCACGTCTATGACTTTCATTCGAGGATAAAGGCCGCGTTCCTCAGGGAGATAGCCGATCATATTCTGAACGCTGCTGGTCAGGTGCTGGCCGAAAACGCGCAGTCGCCCTTCATCCGGGACGAGGACGCGCATGATTATTCGCAGGGTGGTGGTCTTGCCCGCGCCATTGGGACCCAACAATCCGAACAAGGCTCCCTGCCTGATCGAAAGACTCAGCTTCGAGACGGCGGTGACGGAATCAAATCTCTTGCTGATGCCTTCGGCGATGACAGCGTCTGATGAGGCTTCAAGGCTCATGTGAGTATGGCGTCCATCCCCTTCATTCCAAATGCCTGCGTTGTCTCAGAACAGGGTGAAAGAACCAGAATGCTCTTCTAGCATCAAATAAGCCTGATATGCAACAGGCTGTGACTCAATCCGAGTAAGATAGAGGTTTATAACCAGGAGGCAGATTAATGCGGAATGTCGTCATTATAGGCTCGGGCTGCGCCGGATTGACCGCGGCCATCTACGCCGCCAGAGCGAATCTAAACCCGCTTGTGATTCGCGGCCTGGAAGCCGGAGGACAACTGAGCCTCACAACTCTGGTCGAAAACTATCCGGGCTTTCCCAAGGGAGTGCAAGGTCCCGAACTGATTGAAATGATGCAAAAGCAGGCTGCCGAGTTCGGCGCGGAATTCAAAGAGGGCGATGTCACACGCGCGGATCTTTCCCGCCGCCCTTTTCTCCTGGAACTCGGCAAGGAACAGATTGAAACCAAAACGCTGATCGTCGCTTCCGGGGCCTCAGCGAGGCTCTTGGGGCTGGAATCCGAAAAACGATTGCTGGGGCACGGCGTTTCCACCTGCGCCACTTGCGATGGGTACTTTTTCCGGGGAAAGGAAGTGGCGGTAGTTGGCGGCGGGGATACGGCCGCCGAAGAGGCGTTATTTCTGACTCGCTATGCCAACCGCGTCAGCCTGATTCACCGCCGCGATCAACTGCGCGCTTCAAAGATTATGGTCGACCGCCTGCTTCGCAATGAAAAGATCAAGCCTGTCTGGAATTCCGTGGTGGTTGACATTCTGGACCCCGAAAAGTCCGAAGTAACCGGAGTCCGGCTCAAAAACACTCAGACGAGCGAAGAAACTTTCTATCCCTGCGATGGCGTTTTTATCGGCATTGGCCATTCGCCCAACACGGCCCTCTTTAAAGGACAGCTTGAAATGGATGAATTGGGATATCTGAAAACCCACAATGGCTCGAAGACCAATATTCCGGGCGTGTTCGCGGCTGGCGACGTCCAGGACCGCGTCTATCGCCAGGCGGTCACGGCAGCAGGATCAGGCTGCATGGCGGCCATGGATGCCGAACGATTTCTGGAAGCAGAGGGCTGAGAAAGGGCCTCAGGAATTTGCCTCACGAAATGGCGCTATTCTTCAGCGCCACAGCCAGTCCGTCCCGCAAAGGAATGATGGTGGTGAAGAAGTCCGTCGAGCGATAAAGTTGGCGGTTGAATTGCTGAATCGCGCGCGTGTTGGCGTCTTTTGCCCCGGCAACCTTTGCAACGCGGCCTGACCACAATACGTTATCCGTCACCAAAAGCCCACCCGCCCGCAGCCTGGGCGCCGCCAGGCGGAAAACTTCAGGATATTGGGTCTTGTTCACGTCATTAAAAATCAGGTCAAATTCGCCTTCGGTTGACTGAAGCATCTCGAGCGCATCGCCCACCAGAATCCTGACTCGGTTCAAAACGCCGGCCCGACCCAGATAACCCTTGGCGCGCTCAGCATTTTCAGGATCGCTGTCCGTATAAAAAACTGTGCCTTTCGGCCCCACCGCGCGCGCCAGCCAGAGGGTGGAATATCCGATAGCCGATCCTAATTCAAAAATTCTTTGTGCCTTGATGGAGCGGGCAAGCTGAAATAAAACCCGCGCGCAGGCCGGACCCACAATAGGCACCTCGTGTTTCGCGGCATAGCGCTCCATTTCGCGCAGCACGGCGTCCCGCGCCGGAAGCATGGAGTCAATATACTTCTGGATGTTTTTCTCAAGGATTGCTGCCATAAGGCTCCTTCAGTTTGAATTTTCACGATCCGGTGTTCTTAAAATACATCGCCGCCAAAGGAGGCAGCGTCAAAGACAGTGAATGAGAGCGGCCATCGTAAGGGATGGCTTCCGCCTCCATGCCGCCGGCATTTCCCTGGCCGCTGCCGCCGTAAACGGTGGAATCACTGTTGAGCATCTCTTTCCAGAAACCGCCTCGCGGCACGCCCACGCGGTATCCGGTGCGGATGAGCGGCGTAAAATTGCAGACCACCAAAATGAGATCGTGGGTTGTCCGGCCTTTGCGGACAAAACTTAAAGTGCTGGCTGCCGCGTCATTACAGTTGATCCATTCAAAGCCTTCCGGTTCAAAATCCAGCTCATTGACCGAGGGCTCCGAACGGTAGAACCTGTTCAGATCCTCCACCCATTTCTGCATTCCTTGGTGAGGGGCATATTGAAGCAGGTGCCAATCCAGGCTGGTGGCATATTTCCATTCGTCCCACTGGGCGATTTCGCCACCCATAAAAAGCAGTTTCTTCCCGGGCTGTGCATACATATACCCGAAAAGCAGGCGCAGATTTGCAAACTTCTGCCAGTCATCGCCTGGCATTTTGCGCAAAAGCGACCCTTTCATGTGCACGACTTCATCGTGGGAAAGAGGCAGAACGAAATTTTCCGTAAAAGCGTAAATCATCCGGAATGTGAGCTCGCCCTGATGATAAGAGCGGTAGATGGGGTCTTTTGACATGTAACTAAGCGTATCGTGCATCCAGCCCATATCCCACTTCATGCCAAAGCCCAGCCCTCCGATATCTGTCGGACGGGATACCATCGGCCAGGAAGTGGACTCTTCAGCGACGGTCTGGACATCCGGATAATTCTGGTAGACGCTCACGTTCATCTGGCGCAGGAAGTCGATGGCCTCCAGGTTTTCCTTGCCTCCATATTGGTTGGGAATCCATTCGCCCTCTTTGCGCGCATAGTCCAGGTAAAGCATGGATGCCACGCCATCCACCCGCAAGCCATCGGCATGATAGCGATCCAGCCAGAACAGAGCGCTTGAGAGCAGAAAACTGCGGACCTCATTGCGGCCGTAATTAAAAATGAAGCTCTTCCATTCCGGGTGAAAGCCCTGGCGCGGATCGGCGTGCTCATAAAGATGCGTGCCGTCAAAAAATCCCAGCCCGTGACCATCGTTGGGAAAATGAGAGGGAACCCAATCCAGAATCACTCCGATGCCGCGCTGATGGAGATGATCAATGACGCTCATGAAATCCTGCGGCGTCCCGTAACGGCTGGTGGGAGCAAAGTAGCCGGTAATCTGATAACCCCAGGAGGGGTAATAAGGGTGCTCCATCACGGGCAGGAATTCCACGTGGGTGAAGCCCATTTTCTCAACATAATCTGCCAGTTTTTCACCGAGAACTCGATAGCCGAAGAACTGCTCCGGATTGTCGGGTGACCGCAGCCAGGAGCCGAGGTGCACTTCATAAATTGTAATCGGGCCGCTTCGGGAGTTGCGTTCGGAGCGGCTTTTCATCCATTTCGCATCGCTCCAGGTGTAGTTCAGGTCCCAGATAATGGAGGCGTTATGCGGCGCGACTTCGTTATAAAAAGCGAAGGGATCGGCTTTATCGATTTGATAGCCCTGGTAGCGCGAATAGACCTGAAATTTGTACTTGGTTCCTTTCCCAATATGGGGAATAAAGCCTTCCCACACACCCGATTCCCCTCGCGTCTGGAGCGGGTGGTTGTTCTTATCCCAATAGTTGAAGTCGCCGATCACGCAGACACGTTCCGCATTCGGGGCCCAGACAGCAAAATAGACGCCTTCCACCCCTTCCGCCTGCAAAAGATGAGCGCCTAATTTTTGATACAGCCGATAGTGCGTGCCTTCGTTGAAATAATAGAGGTCATCATCGGTCAGGAGCGAGACATCGTATCGCACCATTCATTTTCTCCGTTTCTGGCAGATTGCTGAAAAACGACTAATGACGATGTCATTCTGAGCCCTTCGCTTGTCATTCTGACGCCGAGCGAAGCGAGGTGGAAGAATCCCTGTATTTCCGCTCAAGGGTAAACTCCGCGAGAAATCGCGCTACACAAATAAAGCACTTTGCGGGATTTCTTCCTCCTAAGCTTGGGACCGCCATCAGCTCCTCGGAATGACCGGCTGCTGAAGTTTTTCAGCACCCTCATGGGTTTTGTGATCAGGATCAAGCTCCCCCCTCGAAAACCACCTTTATTTGAGATGTTTTACTGAGCCGTCAGGACGCGAAGACCCATGGATTTTTGGCTCTCACCCATCCTGCTACGCGCAACCCTCTCTCTTCCCTCGCACCAGGAGAGGGGAATCAGAAGCAGCGGGTGAGGATGTTTGGCGGCATGCCTGAAGAATCGAGGCGAAACCATGGCTATGATCTCAACCTGCTGGAGCTCTCTTGTGCCGGACATGCGTCCGGATAAAATCCACAATCACCTGGGTTGAGATGCCCGGCTGGAAGACCTCGGCCACGCCCGCGCTTTTAAGCGCGGGGATATCCTCGTTCGGAATAATTCCTCCCACTACCAGCAGTACGTCTTCCATCCCTTCCTGACGAAGCAGTTGGCAGATTCGGGGCACGATGGAGTTATGCGCTCCCGAGAGAATCGAGATGCCGATAGCATCCACATCCTCCTGCAAGGCGGCATTGACAATTTGCTCCGGTGTCTGACGCAGGCCGGTGTAGATCACCTCCATGCCAGCGTCGCGAAGAGCGCGCGCCACAATTTTTGCGCCGCGATCGTGACCATCCAGGCCAGGCTTGGCCACCAGAACACGAATGGGTTTGTCGGTCATAAGGAAATTAAGAGTTCAAAGTTTTAAGTGCAAGAAAAGAAGTTGAAAATCTCCACCCTTGAACTGTCAGCCGTGGATCATCAACCTGGCCTTATCGAAACGCCGGTTCTTCATATTTCCCGAAAACCTTCCGCAGTACATCACAGATCTCGCCGAGGGTTGCATACGACCGAACGCAATTCAGGATGAAAGGCATAAGGTTCTCATCCGTTGCGGCGGCGCTCCCCAACGCTTCCAAGGTTGACTGCACCTGAGCCTGATCCCGCCGCTCGCGCAGATTTCGCAGTTTGCGGCTTTGCGCCGCAGTCACGTTCTGATCCACAACAAGGATGTTGATGGGCTGCTCGCAGGAGGTAAATTCATTCACGCCTACAATAATTTTGTCTTTCCTCTCGATGGCCCTCTGATAAGCATAAGCCGCCTCATGAATTTCCCGCTGCGGAAAGCCTTTTTCAATGGCAGCTACCATCCCGCCCATAGCATCGATCTTGTCAAAATACTCATAGCAGGCGCGCTCGGTCTGAAGCGTCAGTTTCTCAATGAGGTATGATCCCGCAAGCGGATCCACAACTTCCGTAAGTCCGCTTTCGTGAGCCAGCACCTGCTGAGTGCGCAAGGCCAGCGTAGCGGCTGCTTCCGTGGGCAGTGACCAGGCTTCATCCAGCGAATTCGTGTGAAGCGACTGCGTGCCGCCCAGCACCGCGGCCAACGCCTGAATTGCGGTCCGTACCACATTGTTATAAGGCTGCTGCGCGGTGAGCGAACAGCCCGCCGTCTGGGTGTGGAAGCGGCAGAGCCAGGAACGCGGATTTTTTGCCGCAAAGCGCTCGCGCATCACACGGGCCCATACTTTGCGAGCTGCACGGAACTTCGCAACCTCTTCAAAAAGATCGTTATGAGAATTGAAGAAGAAACTGATGCGGGACGCGAAATCGTCCACCGCAAGCCCAGCGCGCAAGACCCATTCGACGTACTCCATGCCATCGCGCAGGGTAAATGCAAGTTCCTGCGCGGCCGTCGAGCCCGCCTCACGAATGTGATAGCCGCTTATCGAAATGGGATTCCAGCGCGGCGTTTCCCGGGCGGCGAAAACGATGGTATCCACCACCAGCCGCATGGAAGGCGCAGGCGGAAATATATATTCCTTCTGCGCGATATATTCCTTCAGGATGTCGTTCTGAATCGTCCCGGAAAGCTTTTTCCAGTCCGCGCCGCTCTTTTCCGCTGCCACAAGGTACATCGCCCAGATCACCGCTGCAGGTGAGTTGATGGTCATCGAAGTGCTGATCTGCTCCAGCGGCAACCCCTGAAGCAGCGTTTCCATATCCGCCAGCGAGGAAACCGCCACGCCGCATTTACCCACTTCGCCTTCGGCCAGCAGATGGTCGCTGTCATAACCCATGAGCGTCGGCAGGTCGAATGCGATTGAAAGCCCGGTCTGGCCCTGGCTCAGCAGGTAATGAAGGCGACGGTTGGTCTCCTCCGGGGCGCCAAAGCCGCTGAACTGGCGCATAGTCCAGACTTTTCCCCGGTACATCGTGGCGTGAATTCCACGGGTGTAGGGATATTCACCCGGATTTCCCAGATCTCGTTCCGCATCAAAATCCGGGAGATCGGCGGGAGTGTAAAGTCGTTTGATTTCGACGCCTGAAGTGGTGGTGAATGGTTTCTGGCGCTCGGGGGAACGCTCCAAGGCAGGTTTTAAGACCTTCTCCTCCCACTCCATTGCAGCCGCAGAAGCCTGGCGGCTGAGAGCGTCTGGCTTGGGCTCGACACGGGTCCCAACTTCCTTCGCCATGTCACCCATTGCAACGTATTTGGCAGGGAAATGTCAACGGAAGGGCCGAGCGAAGCGGAAGAATCCCTGTATTTCTTCGAAAGAAATTAGAGACCCTCCGCTGCGCTCAGGATGGTGGGTCATCGACTCGCCCATCTATTTTGTTCTAGGGTTTCTCGGCAACCGGAGTGCCTGGAATATTAGGCACGCGATTCACGTGTCCCGTCAAGGCTTCCACAAGTTGCACGTTATTCTTTTGCAAAATTGTTCCCGTGGCCTGTTCGAATTGCGTCAGGGCCGTTGCATAGCTGGCGCGAGCCGTCACCAGCGTGCCTTCGGCCTGAGTCAAAGCATTCTGCATCTGGATGACGAGCGTTACGGTGGATTCACCCACCTTAAACTTCTTCTGCTCATCCTCCAGTTGCTGCCGCGCGTAATCCACCGCTTTCTGCGCAGCATCAATGCGCGCCCGTCCCTGGACCACGGCAATTTCAGCCTGCCGCACGTCCTGGTCAATGGTATTAAGGGTCTGCTGCACGGTGGTGCGAAGCTGGTGCTCTTCAAGCAGGGCGCGGGCCGCGTCCGCCTGCGCGGCGCGATTGCGAATCGGCATGGCCAGCGTGAACCCTATGGAATAGTTGGGGTACTGGTTGTGAAGAATTTGCGTGAGCGCCTGGCCGACTCCGCCGGGGACTTTGCCGACCGGCGGGCCGGGCAGGAAGCCGTTCCCTGAACCAAACAGAACTCTTTCTCCGGCAAGGCCGCTGGGGGTGAAAGAGGCAAAAGCGTTCAACGTGGGCAGCAGGGCATTGCGATTGGCTTTCAGAATGATCTCTTCATTCTTCAAGTTAAGGTCGTTCAAATCCACTTCAGGACGGTTTTCGTGCGCCATCCGGAGCGCTTCTTCCACGGTCGGCACGGGATTGGCCGCCGGATCAGGCAGCGTGTCGGTCGGTTCAACATCCGCCGTCAGCAGGTCGCCGATCACTTGCTTGGAAAGCAACGTTTTCATAAGTTCCTGCTGTTGCTGGAACGTGGTCTGGGCCACAATCAGATTCTGCTGAGCCGTCGCCAGGTTCGATTCGGCCTGGATCACGTCGAGCGGCGCCAGCGTCCCAATCTGCACTTGCCGCTTGTTGTCCTCAAGCAGCTTCTGATTGTATTTCACCGCTTCCTGCGCGACGAGCACGTTTTGTTTGTCCTGAACCAGCGTCCAGTAATCGTTCTCGATCGTGGCGATCACGGTCGCCACCTGCTCGCGGAAGTAATCCTTGGCGATGCCTACCTCATTAGCGGCGATACGAATGAACTTGGCGTTGGCGCGATATCCAAAGCCATTGAGCAGGGGCTGTTCGATGCCGATCGTCATCGAGGACACCACCTGCGGGTTGAAAATATTGGTGAGAGAGTTGGTGGACTGGCGCGCGCCGCCTGCGACAATTTCATAACTCGTGCCAGTCGGAAGTTCCTGCCCGAAGAAAACGTTGTATTCGCCGGTGTTGCCGGTGAGCAGGGAAACACCATTCACAATGCTGCTTGCAAGAGGCGATTGGCTGTAAGCCCATCCGGCGGAGAAACCAACGACCGGATCGAACGAGCCGACCGAACCCACGCGGTTGACGTTGACGCCACCCACGGCGCTGCCGGCCGCGCCTTGCTGGAATCCGCCCGACGCCGCGCCGACGCCGCCGCCGAGCGCTCCGGCGAACAAAGCCGATGACTGAAACATGCCTTCGATGCCGCGCGTGGCCTGGCCGCTGGCCGCGCGAACTTTGTCAATCTGCGCATATTGAGGGTTGTACCGCGCTACAGCGATATCCAGATTATTCTCCACAGCGAGCGCGATGGCATCCTGAAGCGAAAGCTGCATCTTGCCATTCTGAATCAGCTCATGAAGAAGCTGAGAATTGGCCAGTTGAAAGCCGGGGACGCGCGGGTTCATATAGGGCCCCAAAATGTTCGGAAACCAACTGGTGCGCGTATAGCTGCGTTCAATGGACTGGTCGTAGGCGTCCTCAGCTTTTGCATTTACATTTGCATTTTGCTGCGCCCTGAGCGTGGACAGCCCCGGCAAAGCAAAGATGAGCGCTCCGAGCAGGAGCAACCAAGGGTATCTGCGATTCATTGCTAAGTCCTTTCTTCTTCCTGGCACATTGAGATTCGCGTAAACGAAGGCCAAGATGGTACTTACGAATCTCCGAAGCCAGAGGTTTCAATAATTCTTAGACGTCACCGCCATGACTTCGGGGTGACAGGGTGAAAAGAGTGGGGAATGGTTGATTGTCGATTCAGGCATCTTCACAAACGGCGGATCAACAGGCGCTTTGCTAATATGTAAGCCAGCGGTTCCATAATTCCGACCATGACGCAGCATCCCCCCTCGCGCGCTTCACAGCCGGGAGCGCTGCATCACGACGCGAGCAAAGTTCACAACTTTTCTGATCACAACGGAGTTTACCATTGCGCCCGCCCTCTTGTCATAACCGTAGGGGCGCGCGGCGCGCGCCCCAGGCGGACGCCGTCCGTCGGTAGTGTCCTGAATCCGGCTTGCATCACGTGGCACGGCCATCCTGGCCGTGGCGGTTCAACGCTTCACGGGCGTCTCGCCCGTGCCACACGGGCAAACCAGGACACTACCCGTCCGTCCCTGCGCGTGGATTTTGTCCGCAGGTACTCTATAATAACGTATACGCTTCCTGCGGCACACCTTTGGACACCCTCGATGAAGATTGCTCTCGCGCAGATAAATGCCACGGTGGGCGATTTCGCCGGCAATGCGGATCGCATCCTGAAGTTTGCTGAGCGCGCTCACCAGTTGCAAGCCGACCTGGTCGTATTTCCGGAACTGGCCCTGTGCGGATATCCGCCCCGCGACTTGATCGACAGGCCATGCTTCGTGGAGCGCTGTGAACGCGAACTCCGACAACTGGCTCAGAAATTGCCTCCGATTGCTGCGCTGGTGGGTTACGTGCGTCGCTCCGGCGCGGAGCAGGGAAAAGCGGTTTCTGACGCTGCGGCCCTGTTGCGCGGCGGCAAAGTGGAGTTGGATTACTCCAAGATCCTGTTGCCCTTTTACGATGTCTTTGATGAGTCCCGATACTTTGAGCCGGGGAAATCGCCAGCCACGTATCTGCTCGAAGGATGGCGTCTGGGCGTCACGATCTGCGAGGATGCCTGGAACGATAAGAATTTCTGGAAAAGGCGGTTTTACGCGCGCGATCCGGTGGAAGAAACCGTTCGCGCCGGAGCCGGCATCATCCTCAACATCGCGGCGTCGCCGTTCAGCGAAGGGAAAATTCAGTTGCGGAAGGAGATGCTCAAGGCTATTGCCCGCGAGCGCCGCGTTCCGGTGGTTTA
>DATGKJ010000234.1:0-12010 GCA_035294685.1 Terriglobia bacterium
CTTATAGCACGCCGTATTTTTCATAGACCTCGCTGAGGTAAGCGCCTTTCAACAATTCGTTCCGGCTATGGTTTTCCCGCGATGCCTTGTCTCTGGCCAGCCGCAACGTCTCATCAAGAATATCTGCCGGAATTGCAACGATGCCATCGTAATCGGCAAAAATCAGATCGCCTGGATGAATCACAATTCCCCCGCATTGCACCGGAACGTTGTAATCCATCACCAGCCCGCGGCCCTTGGAATCCACGGGTTTAATGCCCGCGGCAAAAACCGGAAAACCCAACTGCTGGATTTTTTTCACGTCGCGGACGAGCCCGTCAATAACCGCTCCGCGCGCGCCCCGTGCTCGCGCCGCCGTCGAAAGCAACTCCCCCCAGGGGGCGTTCCGTTTGGATTCTCCTGTGGAGACCACCACCGCTTCACCGGGCAGAATGCTGTCCATGGCCTCGATCTCCATCCGGTAGGGATCCGCCGGCGCGTAAAAGACATCCGCGCACATGATGGTGCGCGCCCGCCCCACAAACGTGAATTCCGTAGAAAGAGGCCGCAGGTATTCGCGCATGGCGCAATCGTGATGGCCCAATTCGTCCAGGGCATCGGCCACGACGGCAGTATAAAGCTCGCGCTCGATGCTTTTAAAAAGCTCCAGGTCGGAATGGGTGGCGCTTTTTCCAGACGCCCTCTTGCTGTGCCCCACAGTTGTTGTATTATCCGCCAAATCCCGCTCCCTCAAACGTCGCAAATTTGCCCTGCCCTTCGGCAACTGATATTTTCCGTCTAGAACACAAACTTTGCACCCAGTTGTATGCTTCGGGCTCCGGCGGCGCCGAAGATTCTTCCAAAAGTAGGCGTGCCGAAGGTGGTGTTTGGAGCATTCAGATTCACGTTGTTGAAGGCATTGTACGCTTCGGCGCGGATCTGGAAATACTTGCTTTCAGTGACGTGGAAGTTCTTCATCAAGGCAAGATTCATCTGATGGATGGAGGGCCCATACACATCTCCGATCCCGGAATTACCAAAGGTGTAAAGAGGCGGCGCCGCGAAAGCGGCCGTGTTGAACCACAAATTTGCGCTGGGATTTGAGAGTTGAGGATTGCCGACAAGATCAGCCCGAGTGCCCCAGCCGTTGCCCAGCGTTGCTCCCTGAACCGTAATGGTGAGGGGAGCTCCCGAGACATATCCGTAATAGCCCCCAAGTTCCCATCCGCCTAGCGCCGCATTTTCCAGACGGTTCATCCCCGGAAAAAATTTCCGTCCTCGGCCAAACGGAAGGTCATAAACAGCGCTGATTTTTAGATTGTGGGTGTTGTTGATCGCCAGAGGCCCTCGGTCATATCGTGGCGGGGCAAACGGAGTCACAAGCGAGAGCTCACCTGTGGCGTCTGCATAATTGGACATCGCCTTGGAGTAACAATAGGAGAGCATGAAATAGAGTCCGTTATTGAATCGGCGCTCCCACTCGGCCTGAAGGCCGTTGTACCAGGTATGGATGCCGTTTTCCATCAGGTAGATGATGCCAAAGGCGGGATAGGGCTTTACAGCCTGTAAATTCGTGTATTGCCCCGGCGGAACATCATTATAGGAGTGGGCAAAGGGTTGACCGGTGATGTTGGAGCCCACGTAAGAGAGCGTCAGGGCCGAGTTGAGCGGCAAAGCCTTCTGGACGGAGACGTTCCATTCCTGTGACTCAGACTGGTTAATGGTCGGAGAAACGATGTAATTGACGCTCGGGCGGACGAAATTCTGCGGATTTGCCGGCCAGGCCGTCTGCCAATTCTGCAACTGGGAAGCGCTGAAAGTTTCCGATTCGAGCGAGAAGAATGGAATGCTGCCGATGGTTGATCCGCCGCGGTTCCCGGTGAAGCTGTTCTCATAAACTCCATAGCCGCCTCGCACCACAAGATCATTTTTATTGGAGGGTCTCCAGGCAAACCCAACGCGCGGCTCAACGTGCCCGCGAGCCGGGAAGATATCTTTCGGCAAGTTAGCTTGTGAAGCCGGAATCCAAAGGCCCGCAGTTGCCTGGGCCAGGAATGGAGCTACAGGCTGCTGATTCAAATTCACCTGCCCGCTGCTATCCTCTCCCGCCACCACTTGGCCTGTCTTCAAATCAAATGTGGTTGTGTTGCCGGCGATGAACGACATGGAATGCCAGTGCTCATAACGCAGACCGAGGTTCAACGTGAGATTGGGCAATGCGTGCCAGAAGTCCTGCACGTATAAGCCGGAATAAGGGGCGTCTTTCAGGCCAAATGTATTCAAGGGAAGATTTCTTTCCGTAAACGAGGTCAACCCCAGTAAGTAGTCCGCTAAACCGTTGCCGGTGTACTGGCCATTAAAACTGAACTGCCCGCGCGGATCCTGCGAGCCATGCTTCCCAAACGTGGAACGATTTTGAAATTCATATCCAAAACCAATGGAATGCTTCGCCTTCATAATTCGGAGCTCGACGGTTCCATCCTCAACCCGGCTCCAGAGCGCCCCGTTCAGTCCGAATGGCAAGATGATGCCTGGATATCCCGAAATGTCGATCTCCGGAAGTCCGATAAACTGCTCCCTTCCTTGTGTTGGGATACCCTGAATCCCCGCCTCCTCCGCGTAATTTACCTTCCCGATGAGGGGAGAAGTGAACGTGTTGTCGGAGCGCAGGTAACCGGCAGTGGCGGTGAGGAGAATATCGGGTCGGATGGTATACATATAGTTCAGCGCCGCATTGTCCTGGGCGGTGTCATTGCTGGAAACGAAGCTGGGCAAATAGCTTGGGCCCGTCGTTTCAAAGCTGTCATGGACCCAGCGTCCATAAATCCTTTGCTTTTCGGTAATGTAATGGTCAACCCGCGCCGTATACTCATAAGTGTTATTCGTATTCGTCGCTAAATTGGTGTAGAGATTTCCCGGCGTGTTCGCCTGCGGCAGATAGGGGATGAAAAATTTGGAGGCGGAGTTTATGCGGTCGGACGGAATCACATTGCCCGGGAAGGGCTGCCCAGTCAGCGGGTCTTTGATCGGTGTTGTGACCGACGAAAGGTCTCCGTTCAGCATCGCTGCCGTGGGCGCAAACTCATTGTAAACAATCTGGCCTGGAATCAGAGTCGCTTGGAAGCTTCCAAAGAAGAAAGTCCTATCCCGTTGAACGGGCCCTCCGAAGTTGCCTCCAAATTGGTTGTACCGCAATCGTGGCACGCGGGCGGAAAAAGCATTCCTTGCATTTAAGGCGTCGTTTTGAAGATATTCCCAAAGCGAACCGTGAAATTCGTTGGTGCCGGACTTTGTAACCAGCGTAACCTGGAAAGGATCGCGCCCGGATTCGGCGGAAAAGGTGGACGTTTGCACGTTCATCTCCGCCACATCGTCAACCACGGGCAAGTCCATTCCACCCTCATCCATGGCTGCATTTGAGTTGACTCCATCCAACACAAAATTTGTCGCATTCGAGCGCACACCCATGCCATAGACGTATGCGCCATGTTCGGGTCCGCTTACACCACTAAAACGCATTCCGGGAACAAGCTCCACCAGAGATACCGGGTTGCGTAAGGGCAGTGGAAAATTCAGCATGGGCTTGATATCGATGACTGTATTCACGGAGCTGTTCTCGGTTTGCAGAATCTTCGCATTCGCATTCACCGTTACCTGTTGCCGTGTGGCCCCCACTTGCAGAGCGGGAGAAACGCGCAAACGCGCGCCGACTGTAAGAACGGCTCTTTCAAGCTCCCAGGTTTTGAATCCGTTGGCGGAAACTGTCACGCTGTAAGGCCCAATCGGCAGTGCGACAATTTCGAAGTCGCCGCCGGCATCGGTGATTGCCGACTTTTTGAGTCCTGTCTCAAGCTGAATAACGGTGACTTTCGCGCCGGGAATCACAGCCCCAGAGCTATCTCTCACGGTTCCCACGATCGCACCCTGCGTGCCCACCTGAGCGCAGAGCGGAAAGCATATCGCCAGGAACGCACCCAATAAAAAGGCAAAGTAAACGGATCGCTTCATGTGACTTCACCTCCATCCCGTGAGACATTCTTATGAGTCGGTCAAATGAGATCAATAAGAATTCACGGTTTTCGAGGCCAGTTGTTCAGCCCGTGGGACGAAATCTTGAGCGAGGCGGGACAGCAAACGCATCAGGTCTGAGCAGAAATATCCGTGTGCGCCGCTACTTCACATTGAAAGGTCAGGATTTAGCCGACTGCGGAAACACGCGCAATGCTGTCATCCCTTCGCGGCGCTCAGGGCAAGCTCTGAGGCGGCCCGCTCAGAATGACAGGCTTCAGGACCTTCTCTACAGATCGTGTTTCACGGTTCGGCGAAGCTCAAGCGTAACTGGTCTGCGGCCTGCGTTTTGCGGCGTAATTGGTTGGAACGCGCGAGCGCCTGTTCAGCCAGGGTCTTATCCCCAAGTTGCTGATAAACGCGATAGAGCAGATAGTGGATGTCGCCGTAATAGTCGATTGAACTAGCCTCTTTCAATTCGGCGGCGGCGCGGGAGGCGTCGCCCGCGCGGAGATAAGCTTCACCCAGGCTGGCATGGGCGTTCATCAAACCGGGATCAAATTGCAAGGCTTTCTTCAGATAGACGATGCCGCTTTGCGGCTGGCCTGTTGCGATAGAGAGCCGCCCCAGTTGATAGAACGCTGCGCCGGATGTAGGGTCCAAAGCAATGGCCCGATCCAGCTCCTGCTTCGCTTCTGCAAGCATGTGCTTCTTCAGGTAAAGCGCTCCGAGTTCCTCATGGATGGAAGGTTCATCAGGTTGCAGGCGCTCCGCCTGTTGATATTGGCGGATGGCCGCTGCGTCAGCGCCATGCAACTGGTCAAGCTCAGCCTGCAGGCGATAGGCGAAGGCCGAATTCGGAAAGGCTACGCTGACGCGATTAAAGCATTGGCCGGCGAGCGCCATGGAAGAGCGAACCAGCCAATAGAGCGTTTGGGCGTTGCGCGCCTTGTCGGAAGCATCAAGCGCCGAGGCGAAAGCGCTAGCCGCCCGACCATCCTGGCCAAGAGCCCAATAGGCCCGACCGAGTGAAAGATATTGCGATGAATTGAGTCGCCCCGCGTTTTTCAGGCGCTCGATGCAGGACGCATAGCGGCGCGCGAGACACGGGTCGGAAGAAGGACTTGCATGAGCCGCGCTTTCGCGCCTGCTCAGCTTCTGCGCTTCGGCCAAAAAGTCCGCCCGATACTTTGCCGCCTCGGCGCTTTTACCGAGAGATCGGTAAAGGCCTGAAAGGAGAAAATCCGCGGCAGCATTGCGAGGAGCGCTTTCAGCCTGGGCAATCAAAGCAGAAGCCGCGCGGGGAGAAAGGTTGATGGAAGGGAAGGTGGTTTGTTGCGCGAGAAATCGGGGAGAACGAGCGGCAAGTTCATCGATTTTCCTCAGAGCGTCGGGCGCTTTCCCCTCAGCCAGGTCAGTTTCTGCAAGGCCCAGAAAAGCCTGCGGGTTGTGAGCATCCAGCCGCAGTTCGTCTTCATACGCGGCTCGCGCCTGATCGGGCTTGCCGGACCTGAGGAGCGCATCTCCCAGGGCTCGATGCAGCCCCGGCTGTTTGGGGTCGCGGGCAAGAGCCATCTCGTACTGCCGCGTGGCGTCACCCCAGGACTGGCGCTGGCGCAACAAATCACCCGCCAGCCGGATTCTCCAGGCAGCCTGCTGGTCAATTCGAGAAAGCTCAGCAACCAGTTGCTTCGCCATTTGCAGATAGTCATGTCCCAACGCGAACCACGCCTCCGCGCGATGAGACGGGTCGGCAAGGAACGCGGATTGGAAATGCTTCAGGGCGCGGCCATAATCATCCTGGGCAAGGTAACACTTGGCCAGCGTCTCCTGAGTTTCGCGGTTTGCGGAGTCCTGCCGCAACGCCTCTTCAAGGACAGGAATAGCTTTTGACGGCAAGCCAAGCTTTAGATAGTCAATCCCCAGGATCAGATGAGGGCCGGGCAGATCCGGCCGACTGCGCAGCCCTTCTGCGAGTTCGGCTGACGCCTGATGATATTCACCCAGCAGATGATAGGAAAGCCCCAGATTGATCTTTGCCTCGACAAATTGCGGGTCCAGACGGAGAACTTTCTGGAAGTCAGCCACCGCTTCTTCCGCCCGTCCCGCGCGGAGCGCATCTTCCCCGGCGCGGAAGGCGGCAACGACGGCGGGTGGATACTGGATGGTCTTTGAGTTTGGAGAGGAGAGAGCAGCGGCCACGGCCCCCAAAATCAGAACCGTCGTCAGCGTGACGCAACGGCAATACAGGATGTATCGCGGCGCGCTCATTATCATGCTGAGCCCTCTCGCAACCCTTTTGATTGTACTAGCCCTTTCCTCCGTTCGGCAAAATAGGACGAAGCTCTTCCGGATGGTCACGGAGGTAACTCAATAAACGATGCTTCTTTTCCATGCCGCGGGCGCCGCGGGCGGAGGCATGGTCGAGATTTTCCGGCAGCAGTTCTGGCAAGCGTTCCGCCACTCGCTGATAGATGGAGATCCAGCACTTCTTGACAGCGTGGATTGAGACGTCAAGCCTCTCCGCGAGCTCTTCATCCGTGCCCCCTGTCAAAGCCGCCCTGAGCAAGCGTTGCTCTCCGGGTCGAAAGTAAATCTGAGGCGGCGTGTGATGAAACAGCATCGACGCAAACCAACTGCCTGGATTTCTCAACGCAATTTCACGCGTGATCCCCACAATAAACGGGCGATCGGTCAATTTCCCTTCGCGGGCTTCAGGCAACTCGCTGTACGCGCCCGTCGAAGGATTCAGCCAGTAGCCGCCCGCCTTGACTGCATGCCGCAATTCCTCATCGCTCGCCTCCTGCGCCAGAACTTCCTGGATCAGGTATCCACGGTGCATCTCAATGATGCCGCGATTGAGTTCGTAAAAAATTGCGTGGAGCTCATCCCCGCTGGAGGGGCGACCCGCCGCTTGCCACATGAACAGATTCAGACCGCCGCTGGAGTTCGCTCTCTGGATGGCTTTGAAGTTGAGAATGGGTGAACGGCCCTGAGGGAACCTCCGAATCAACTCCGGACCAATCCAGAAAAGAGGCGGATTCTTGGCGTACCGGACAAACTCATCGGTCAGAAAAACGCTCGCGCCAAAGGCCACCACCCTCTGGCCTTTCGGGCAGTCCAGGTTTTCAACCACCGTGCCAATTAACGACTCGCCGCCAAGCAACTCAACCCAGATGGGCGCCAGTTGGTCAAACAGGTCTCCATACCGGTCATGCTCGTTTGAGAGCCGAAGAGACGTTGGAACATCCTGGGGTTCAAGGGGTCGGTAGCGCAACCGCATAAATCCAAATCCTGAAATAAGGTGTGAGCTGATTAAAATCCAAGACTCATAATGGCCGATCTTGATCACGCCCCCCAATGCCCCCAAGAGTAATCTTTTAGGGTATTGTATCCCGCAAAGCTTCTTACTTATAGTGCAACTCACTGGGTCCTTGTATCATCGCTTGCAACCTGAAGGGAGTGAAAAGGCACGGGTTGATCGGACCGGATGGACGTGGTTTGAGGCGGGGCCTGTAGTTCAAACCGGAAGCAGCAGACTTTTGACTAAAGAATAAGGGGGAAGTGATCACCCATGGCTTTCTGTTCCAAATGCGGTGCACAGCTTGATACGGGGGCATCCTTCTGCAAATCATGCGGGGCGACGACAGGAGCCTCCCCAGGTAGTCCAGGGTCACCGCCCCCGGCAGAGTCGGGCCCGATGGCTTCCAACGTCGCCGGAGTCCTGGCCTACATTGTGGGGTTCATCACAGGGATCATCTTTCTGGCGATTGAGCCTTACAAGCGCGACGCTTTCGTCCGTTTTCACGCCTTTCAGTCCATCTTCCTGTCTGTGGCATGCATCCTCTGCGCCATCGGGTGGGCGATCCTTTCAGGGATTCTGTTTGCGGTGAGCCTGGGTTTCCTGTGGCATTTCGTCTTTCTGGCTTGGCTTCTCATCCGCCTGGGATTCTTCATCTTATGGCTGTTTATGATGTACAAGGCTTACAACAACGAGCGATATATGCTCCCCATCATTGGCCCTCTTGCCGCCAAGCAGGCTGGGTAGAAGCCACCTTGACATCGAAGCCGTAAGACGAAAATTCGGACACAGCACCTGGAGCGTCTTTCAGCAATCCGCCTGGCATGTAAAATTTACATATGCATCGGGTTCAGTACGACGTCACCCATCGACCATCGATTTCCTACCCCTAAGATTCCACACTGCTTATCGGCTTTTTCCTTTCACAATACCGCAACTGGCATTTTGGTTGCGACAATCACAGCAAGGGGAGGAGTTTGTGTGGCCGCGGGTCTGCTTTTTCGACTTTAGGGTGTGGAGGTGCTCATGAGACTGGATGCTACCGGTGCTTCGACCATGAAGGGGTCTTTTTGCGTTTCAAATGCAAGCGGGATCGCAATGCTTCTGGCAATCATACTCTTTGCATCGGTCGTGGTGGGCGCAGGAAATGATCAAACATCACGGCCTCTTAATCGGACGCAAGTTCTGGGATTGGTGGCAGGCGGCGTGGCGAACCGGCGTGTAGCGACGTTGGTCAAAGAGCGCGGAATTAACTTTTACCCGACACATCAGTACCTCGCAGAACTTCGTGAAGCAGGCGCTGACAGCTTACTCATCAAAACGGTTGAAGAGGCTGCGCCGGCTCGAACCGCCTATGCCCACCTGTCAGCAAAGGACCGATTGGCTGAGCGGTGTTTGACACGCGGCGCGCGCCTGGCGCTGGCAAAGCATTACCGGCAAGCGGAACGCGAGTACCGTGAAGCCATAAAGTTCAGACCCAACGACCCAAATCTCCGATTTGCCCTCGGATACGCTCTTTCGGAGCAAGGGAAATGGAATGAAGCCGCCGCCCAATACGAGGCCGTGTTGAAGCAGGATCCGAACGATATCGCCGCTCGTGGTAATCTGGCGGTTGCGCTCAGCAAGGCGGGGAACGTGGACCAGGCCATCTCGCAATACCGCTCAGCTTTGGCAACGGAGCCTGATGTGGCAGCGATACACGACAATCTCGGACTTGCCTACCGAGATAAAGGAGAGCTGGATGCGGCGATTTCTGAATTCCGAAAAGCGCTGCGTTACAACCCGCGCGATGCGCAGGCCCATAATAATCTGGGAGTCGCCTTACAAGATAAGGGGGAGCTAAAAGCTGCGATTCGCGAATATCAAAAAGCGTTGAAATTCGAGCCTGATTGCTGCCAGGCCGAATATAATCTTGCGACCGCGCTGGAGCTTAGAGGCGACCCGCGCGAGGCGGCAAAAGCCTTCCGAAGAGCCGTGAAAGCCAAACCTAATGATCCTCTGGCTCACTTCGGCCTGGCCACCGCGCTTGAGCGCGAGCGGGATTATCGTGGCGCGCTCGCTGAATACAAAATCGCCTCACGGCTGGCTCCCAACGACCCAACCATCCGCAAAAGCTACGAAGCGTTGCTACGCCAGACCGAGAATAACCAGGAGGGCGAGACCATCGCGCAGCGCAAATAATTGCAGATTTCACTCCTTCACTCTCACGGCGAAGCAGCCGTGCTCTGCGCGGCTTCAAAAGCGCAGGCAAAATTTCGAGCGTCATTGGGATCGCCCATTCCTTTATACCTCGCAATCTCTGGATAAGGACAAAGCGGACGCGTCATGACAGCGCCGCTCGCCGGATCCAGAGGATTGCGGTATTTCGTGGCGATGATTTCGTTCGGCGCAATGTCGCTTTCCACCCATCGTTCAAGCGCGCTGAACATGCTATGTTGCGGATCAAGTTTTGCCCCCTCAACAGAAGCGCCGAAGGAACTGGGGCCAGGGCCAAGGGCGCAATGCTGCACTCCGGGCGCCATATAAAGACGAAGGAAATCGCGCGTTTGGCGTAGACCCATGCGCGCCACGACGCTCTTGTAGTAGTTCACGGTGTTGACCGGCGTAATAGCGCTGTCATTCCAGCCGTGGAACATGATGAGCTTTCCGCCGCGCGCTTTGAAAGCGCGCAGGTTAGGATCGGTGGCATTCAGGATGCGGGCCAGCTTCCGATCCGTGAGTTGCACGTCGGAATCGAAATTCAGCGCGCGATAGTCCCAGGCGCGATTGTTGAACACCATGTTTGAGAAGAACTGTGTGCCGAACACAAACAACAGACTTTTCTCGGGCGCAGAACCCGTGATCCAGGGCCCCCAACCATTGCTTCCCAATTCGCCTCCCGGCTCGAAGCCCGGAAAAATCTGGCCGCCCATGGAGCTTCTGGGACCGCGATAAATTTTTTCAAGCGCAGTCACTTCCGGGGCGGTCAGGCAACTATTGGAATCCGCTCCCCGGCACAAGAGTGTTGCGGGATTAAAGTGGCATCGTCGCGGGTCGTTCAGAATGCCGTCGGTGACGCCATCTTTGGCATCGCAGGCGGCAAGCACGGCGGCGCTGATGGCCGGAAGTTTGCTTGCCGGAATATAGCTGGCCGGATTCTCAAGCGTTGCCTGGGCGTTCCAGACAGCCGCCGTCAGAAGATGCGTCCAGAAATTCGCCGGAGCGCCGGCGATAATCCCGTCATAGTCATCGGGAAAGCGCTGAGCCTCCATCAAAGCCTGGCGTCCGCCATTTGAACAGCTTGCGAAATAAGACCGGCGAGGAGCGACGCCATAAAAGCGCTGAACAATGACCTTGGCCTCGACCGTCATTTCGTGGATTCCGCGATAACCGAAGTCAATCACCTTCTGCGGATGGCCCAGCGCCCAGCTTCCGTCCGTCCCGCTCCCTGTGTGACCAGTATCGGTGGAAGCGGCGGCGAAGCCCGCGCGAACCGCGGTTGCCAACTGCTCGTATTGAATAGAACCGGCGAAGCCGCCGTTCCCCGCGCCGTCAAACTTGCCGTTCCAACCGGAAATGGGCATCCACACTTCAAATTTGATATCGGAATCTGCCGTGGGCTTGACCGTGCCGGCTACGCGGCAAAACGCCGGAAGATCCTTGAATTGCGGGCGCGGCGGCTGGAAGGCGCCGGGGCCGACTTCCTGAGCCAGCGTAATGGTCGTGTGCGGGAGTTTAATATCCGCCAGGCTCGCACAAGTGGCGCTGGCAGCGCGAGCAGGACTGAATTTCGCCGAGGCCAACACGATTGTGGCAATGAGAAGGACCGAAGAACGATGCCTCATAACGATTCTTTTCGTTTGCGAGGTAAATAGGCGCCATTATGGCGCAATGAAAGTAGATTGACAAAGCCCGCCTGTCAATATCACTCGCCCACGGCTTAAGGGAATATCCACTTGCCTCACCCATTGTAATGCCGTGTGGCGCTTTAGGCTTGCGGCTTGCTCGCGCGAAAGCCATAGGTGAAATTTGCCATCCTGAACCAGAATAGAGGCGGCTTGCGTCACAAGTCGCTCAATCTGCCCCACCGCGCGGGCTGTAGCTGTATCAAACCTTAAATCGGAACCGGAGATTTCCTCTAATCTTTGTGAGCTTACAACCACTTTTTCAAAGTCGCACTGCCTTGCCACCTCCTTTAAAAACGCCCGCTTCTTGGCCACAGGTTCAAGCAGCGTGGTTTCAAGTTTCGGAAAGATAATCTTGAGCGCGAGGCCCGGAAAGCCGGCGCCGCTCCCAATATCCAGCAGGCGACCGCGCAGTTGTTCATGACAGGACAAAAACAGACTCTCTCCAAAATGACGCGTGACGCACTCCTCAGCGTTACGAATCGCCGTGAGGTTGATTCTGGCATTCCAGCGCAGAAGCAGTTCAAGATAAGTCTTTAGCTGGGACACTTGGTGTGAATCAAGTTGCAGACCAAAAGGCTGCAAAAGTTTTTGAATCCTGCTCGCGCTCAGCATCATTGGATTGATTTTAACAGCGTCTTCAGATGCAAGTCGCGGCGGGCAGGTATGGTAAGATGGCGAATCTTCAGCGGGATATCCCTATGAATCCGACCACGTCGTTTTTTGATGAAATTCGCTCTGGTTTAGGTCGCGTCGAAATGGGCCAGATTCGAGCGGCGGCGGCGATCATTGCTCAGACGCTTGAGAACGGAGGCATTATTCACACGTTTGGGACAGG